>CAZOOU010000198.1:0-2904 GCA_964581495.1 uncultured Haloferacaceae archaeon | reverse complement strand
GGACAGACCTCGGTGGTCGCCCCACCCGCCACGGCGGCGTCGATTCCCTCCGGCGTCGAGGTGTGGGCGATGTGGATCGACGCCCCAGTTTGCTGGCCGACCTCTGTGGCCTGTTCGATCATCGCGGCCTCGGCCTCGGCGGCGCGGTAGGCGCTCCACAGGTCGGCGTTGGCCGCCCGGCCCACCCCACCGGCGTCGGCCTCGCGAGTTGATTCATCGAACAGCGTCTCGTCTTCGGCGTGGACAGTTACCGTGATGCCAGCGTCAGCGGCCCACTCGGTCGCGTCCGCAAACAGCTCCGTGTCGATACCCATCTCGCCCGTCGAGTCGGCCAAAAAGACCTCGCCAAGCGCGCAGAGTGGTTTGTCAAACAAGGAGTCGGGCTCCCAGTCGCCGGTGACGCCGCCGTTGATGCCGTAGTCGACGACCGCCTTTTGAGCGTACTCGGCTTTCGCGTCGAAATTCTCGCCGGTGGTCGTCGGTGGGTCGGTGTTCGGCATGTCGACGACCGTCGTCACCCCGCCGGCGGCTGCGCTTTTCGTGGCTGTCTTCCAGGTCTCTTTGTGGGAGTACCCCGGCTCGCGGAAATGGACGTGGGCGTCAATCGCACCCGGCAACAGGAGTTTTCCAGCCGCATCAACCACGCGTTCGTCTGACTCTGCGGTGAGTTCGTCTTCGACCGCTTCGATCTGGTCGCCCGAAATCCGGACGTCGACGGTGCGACCGTCGGCGAGGTCGGCGTTGGTAAGCAGCATACTCGCCTCTGGGCGGGGCGTGGTCGTAAGTGTCGTGGATTCGGCTACTCGCCGACAACAACGGTCTCCGTGGGACGGCCGTCGACGAGGGCGTCCTCGACGGCGCGGCTGACAACGGCCGGATCGTCCGGCCCGCCGGCGGTCGAGACACTGCCGACCGATGCGGGGTCGAACGGCACATCGAGCGCGCCGTACACTGTTTCGAGCACCTCACGCAGTGGTGGCTCGTCGACGTCAGTGACGGTGAGACAGGCCGAAACAAGTGCTGCTCCGGACTGGACACGCTGGGCGATTCCCGCGATTTTACCGGTGGGGTCGCCATCGCTGTCGACGCCGCTTATCGAGTGACTACCAGGACAGTAGGCGTTGGCTACCTCGCCGCGAATCACGTCGGCCCCCAGCTCTCCAAGCGTGTCGACCAGCTGCTGGCTGGCTTCGGTGTAGCGGTCACACATTCCTGTTCGGATATCCGCAATCGGGACGGCGTGGGCAATCGCCAGCGTCCGGCCGGTGTAGGCGACCGCACGGCCGCCGACCCGGCGTTCAGTTGGTTTGAATCCCTGGTTGCGGGTGGCACTCCTGGCGGCCTCGTACCCCGCTTCGCGGGTGTCGCGCCGACCGAACGCGACCTGACGGTGCGGTCGCCAGACCCGCACCGCGGGCGTCGACGTCCGGGCGGTCTCATCGAGCAGCTGTGCGGTCACTGCTCGATCTGCCGCCGGCTCAGCTGCCCGCCCGCGATAAACTCGAACTGCCATGTCGGACGGTGGCTCTCCAGGAGAAAAGCAGTTCCGCCCGTCGACAGATCTCCCTGCGGGATAGTCGTCACTCGTTGGTCGCCAATCGGGGGAGTCCGGAGCTTTAGGCCGGTTGCAGTGGTAGCCCACAGTTGGTGGTCCCAATGGCAATCGAACGACTCGCACAAAAAGAGGTAGTCACAGCCCAGGCCGACGACACGCTCGCAACTGTCGTCGAAACGATGGCCGACGAGGAGGTCGGCAGCGTCGTCATCGTCGCCGAAGACGAACCGACCGGCATCATCAGCGACCGCAAGGTTGCGATGGCGGCCCGCGAGGGTGATATTCGCGAACGGGTAGTCGAGGAAGTGATGACCGAGGATCTCATCACCGCCCACATCGACACCGGGATGGACGAACTCATCGAGAAGATGGGCAAGGAGGGCATTCGACGTGTTCCGATCGTCGACGACGAGGGTTCGCTGGCCGGCCTTGTCTCGATGGACGACCTGTTGGTCAAACTCGCCGGCGAGTTGGATACACTCACCGAAATTCCGAAAACGCAGTCCGAGAAGGTAGCCCAGACCTAATCCTGGCTAGCCCTCACTTATCATTATTTCCTCGCAGTAGTCGACGTTTAACACGCCCGACGCCCGACTAATGGGTATGGATCAACGCGTCCACGAGCATGCAGAGATTTTGGTCGACTGGAGTGCCCGCGTTGAAGCGGGCGACAACGTCGTCGTCAGTGTTGCCGAGGGAGCCCACAATCTGGCGGTGGCGGTCGCCGAGGCCCTTGGCGAGCGCGGGGCGAACCTCGTTGCAACTTACGATTCCGACGAACTCACGCGGGCGTATCTTCGGGCCCACAGCAAGCAGTTCGACGAGAATCCGGGCCACGAGCTGGCCCTCGTCGAGAACGCCGATGTCTACCTCCGGCTTGGCGGCGGTCGCAACACCGCCGCGAGTGTCGACGTACCGGGCGAAACCCGGCAGGCCTACCGTCGCGCCCGCACCAAAATTCGAGAAGCACGGATGGACACCGACTGGGTGTCGACAGTCCACCCGACGCGATCGTTGGCCCAGCAGGCCAGCATGTCACTCGAAGCCTATCGCGACTTTGTTTATAATTCGATCCTGCGGGACTGGGAGTCGCTGGCCGACGAAATGGCCCAGTTAAAAGAGATTCTCGATGAGGGCAGCGAGGTCCACATTGAAACAGCCGAGACGGATCTGTGGCTCGACATCACTGACCGGACGGCGGTCAACAGCGCGGCCTCAATTGAGTACGATTCGCACAACCTCCCTTCCGGCGAAGTGTTTACTGCCCCTGCTGATGCTGAGGGGACTGTCTTGTTCGACGTACCGATGACCGTCGACGGCACGCGGCTTCGTGACGTGCGGCTCACCTT
>CAZOOU010000197.1:0-2910 GCA_964581495.1 uncultured Haloferacaceae archaeon | reverse complement strand
GGGCAATCCCGTTCGGAAACAGCGACTCGACGGTCGGCCCAACGAGGAGTTCGAGCGTCATAGCGTCGTTCGGTTTCGGTCCACGTTAGTCACTCGTCATGGCGTTTTGGCTGGCCGCACAGTTGTTCGGGCCGAGTTCGAGCGCGAACGCCTCCTCGTCGTCAGCCTCCTGTTGGCCAAGGTTGGTCTCGATGATATCGAGGTAGTTCGCTGGGCGTGGTGGCATATCCGCCAGCACGGTCTCGACGAATGCGTCTTCGTCCATCGACAGGGCGTCCATCCGGTCGACCAACTCACTGATCGGCGCGGTGTAGGTGCCATCGGCTGCAGGCTCGGCCGCGTCGCTGAAGTGTGCCCCACCGATGAGTGTGTCCGGCTCCTGTTCGAGAACGCGGTACTGCAGCGAGTCGTACAGCACACGGGCAGCCTCGGGAGCGCCTTCGTCGCCCTCTTCGAGATCCGGCCGGGCGACGCTCTCGGTGAAAAGACCATCCCCAGTTGCGAGCAGCGAGTCGTCGACCAGATATGAGGTCATGCCCGTCGTATGGCCGGGCGTAAAGACGGTCTCGACGGTCGCAGCGCCGACCGCGAACGTATCGCCGTCTTCGGTGAGCGTGAGTTCGTCGGCGTAGGTGACCCCGCGGTCGGCAGCGGCCGCCGAGAGCACACCCTCGACGCCCGCCGCGATGAGTTCGCGCAGGCCGCTGATGTGGTCGGCGTGGATGTGAGTATCGAACGCGTATTTCAGGTCGACGCCCAGTTCGTCGGCGTCGTCGAGATAGCGGTCAGCAAAGGCCCGAAGCGGGTCGATGACGGCGGCCTCGCCGTCGTCGTACACCATGTAGCCCAAACAGCCCGAGGAAGGTCGCTGGTACTGGATGAGTGTGCCCGCCCCCTCGTAGTCGGTGACTTCGTGGGCTTCGTAGATCGACGCCCAGCCGTTCATCCCCTCTTCGAGATGGTCGACGTCGTAGCCCCGATCCGCGAGCGCGCCCGCGACGAACTCGCTTGCGCCGCCTTTCGCACAGAGCACGGTGACGTGTTCGTCGTCGGGAATCTGAGCGAGCACCGCGTCGTCGATCTCCTCGTCGAGAAACTCGAAGTACGGCACGTTGATCGTCTCGACAGTCTCGCCGCTGATTTTCCACTCCTCGTAGTCGCTGGCCATTCGTGCGTCGAGAATCGTCACCGACTCACCGGCGTCGATGCGAGTCTTGAGCGATTCGGGCCGAACCGACTCGACGGTCGAGTCAGGGGTTGGGAAATCTAGGTCGTCTATCTCCATGTTCGAGTTCACATATGGACTAACTGACCTTAAGAGTTTGCATGGTATTTCTAAATTTGTACAATACTATAAACCCAATCTGCGTGTACAGTGGTTGATAGCCTGTTTTAATGACTACTCACTGGTACGCCCGGAGCACAGCTATGCATAATCGTTGCAATAATAGACACACTTATATGCTCGAAGTTAATATTGTATACCATCCCCAATACAGGGAGCACAACTATGAGTACGGAATCCCCAGCAGAGACGGTCGACGTAAAAGGACAGAACTGCCCGATGCCCGTGATCAAAACGAAAGGAGCGTTCGACTCGCTCGCCGGCGGCGAGACGCTGGAAGTCGTCGCCACCGACTCGGGTTCAATGAGCGACATCAAGGGGTGGGCCGACTCGACGGCCGACGCCGAGCTGCTCGACCAGAAAGAGGCGACCGAGGACGGCGAGGCCGTCTACAAACACTACATCCAGAAGGCCGAGTAAGCATGAGCACGGACACTACCGCCGGTGCCGACGGGCAGTTTTCGGCCGACGATGTCGACGCACTGGTCGACCGTATCGACGCACTCGAAACGGAGCTCGCGGCGCTGCGGAGCGATGTCGAAAACAGCCCGAAAAAGATGGTGATTATCGCCACCAAGGGCACGCTGGATATGGCCTACCCGCCGCTCATTCTGGCGTCGACTGCGGCCGCCTTCGGCTATCAGGTGACGGTGTTTCACACCTTTTGGGGGCTCGAAATCCTCCACGAGAAGAACTCGAAAAACCTCAAGCTCAGCTCGGTCGGCAACCCCAACATGCCGATCCCCAACGCCGTCGCCGCGCTGCCGGGGATGGACCGGATGACCACCCGGATGATGCAGAGTAAAATCGCCGACAACGACGTGGCCTCCGTCGAGGAGCTGATCGACGTCTCGCTCGAAAGCGGTGTCGACCTGCAGGCCTGCCAGATGACGATCGATCTGTTGGGCTACGACGAAGCCGACTTCTACGACGGCGTGACCACGGGTGTCGGGGCGGCCTCGGCGTTCCAAGAGATGGTCGAGGCGGATATTCAGCTTCTGGTCTAACTGCTGTTGGTTTATCGAGGTGGGTGTGGGTCAGACGTGTCGACTGGACGTTGCGTCTCTCAAAAGGGTCGTGTCGGGGGATCTTCTCTCAGACAGTCAAAAAATAGTGCTCGCAAAGACGATTCTCTTTGTTAGGCCAACAGCAGGACGGCCAACGCAAGCGCCACGAGCGCGGTCAACACGTAGACGCTCCGGCCGATGCCGGAGCGGAGCTGTGGTGGTCGCTCGTCGGTGCCGAAGCCGATGTCGCTGGCGATGGCCTGTGGGTGTGTGCCCGCGTTTTTAAGCTGCGAAATCGTGTTCATCACCGCACGGTCGACGCCGGCCCAGACCTCGGTGACGCCCCAGACGAACCCACGCCCAGTATAAAAGACGACGGGGTTGATGACCCGATCAAGGTCGACCATCACGTGGGCGAGTTTGCCGAGTGGGTCCTTTAGCAGGTAGAAGCCAACGAAGCCGGCGGTCGCCAGGCCGGCGGCTTCGATCAGGTGGCTCTGGCTGTATGGGTCGGTCGACCACTGGTCGGTAAACGGCAGGAGTTCGAACATCCCGCCG
>CAZOOU010000196.1:0-2929 GCA_964581495.1 uncultured Haloferacaceae archaeon | reverse complement strand
ACGATCCAGCAGTCGACCCCTCTTGCCGTCCAGGACGCGGCTGCTGAGGAGTGGGAGGGTGATCCTGCCTACGAACGGTTCGATCTGGGTTGTTACATTGGTGGCACTGTCACCGTCGACGGCGAGCGGTACGGCACGCTTTGTTTCGCCGACGAACACAGCCGTGATCACGAGTTTGACGACACAGAGCGTGCATTTGTCGAGCTACTCACCCAGTGGATCAGCCACGAACTGTCGACGGCAGCCTTCGAGCGAAAACTACACGATATCAACGAAACGGCCCAACAGCTGATGGCCGTCCAATCGAAGTCACAGCTCGCGTCGATTGCCATCGAGAGTGCCCAATCGATCCTGAAGACACCGGTTATCGGAGTCTGGTGGTATGACGCCGACCGCGACGTACTCGTCCCCGAGCGAATGACCGAGGAGGCCACCGAACACGTCCCCGAACAGCCGACCTTCGAAAACGGGGCGGCACTCGCGTGGGAGGCTTTCGAGGCCGGCGAGATGCGGGTGTATGACGACCTCACTGCGGTCGACGGGCTGCATAACAACGCGACGAGCCTCAACTCTGAGACCATCGTCCCGCTGGGGGACCACGGCGTCATCTGTGCGGGGGCGGTTGACCACCGAGCGTTCTCGGAGACGGATCTCAACCTCATAGAAGTGCTGTCGTCGACGGTCGAATCCGCACTCACCCGTGCGGAACGAGAGACCGTATTGCGGGAGACCCAAAACGAACTCAAACAGTCCAACGAGGAACTCGAACAGTTCGCGTATGCGGCCTCCCACGACCTCCAGGAGCCACTCCGGACGGTATCGAGCTACCTGACGCTGTTGGAACGCCGATACGGCGACGACCTCGACGAGGACGCCACGGAGTTCATCGAGTTCGCGGTCGACGGGGCCGACCGGATGCGAAACATGATTCAGGCGCTGTTGGCCTACTCACGGGTCGATACCCGCGGGCAATCGTTCGAGGCGGTCGAACTCTCGGTGCTCTTCGAGCAGGTCACCAGCAGTCTCGGGGTCAAGATCGCCGAAACCGACGCGACCGTCTCGATACCGTCGACGACCGCAACCGTCAGGGGAGATTCAAGCCAACTCGCCCAGCTGCTGCAGAACCTCGTCGACAACGGTATCAAATACAATACAGGCGATCCCGAGGTCGACATCTCCGTTCGCAGTCACGACGGGGAGGTCACCGTCGCAGTCAGCGATAACGGGATCGGTATGGAACCCACCCAGCTCGACGAGATCTTCGAGGTATTCCAGCGGCTCCACACCCGCGAGGAGTTCGACGGGACGGGGATCGGGCTCTCGATCTGCCGAAAGATCGTCGACCGTCATGACGGTGATATCGATGTCCAATCCACGCCAGGTGAGGGATCAACGTTTACTATCACGCTTCCCGAAGGAGGACCAACCGATGAGTAAGTCAGCCACCAGTTCGTCAGTCCCACTAATATTCGTTATCGAGGACAACCCCGCGGACGTCCGGCTGGTCAAAGAGGGCGTCGACGCGACCGACACGGAACACCGGGTAGAGGTAATTACCAGCGGCCAGCAGGCGGCCGACCGTCTGACGGCCATCGAGGCTGACGCCCCCGAAAACCACCCGGATTTAATATTACTTGATCTGAATCTTCCGGGTAGATCGGGGTTCGATCTGCTCAGGACAGTCCGTACCGAGACCGCCTTTCAGAACGTCCCCGTCGTCATCGTTTCCAGTTCGGAGAACGCGGAGGACATCACCCGCGCTTACGAACTCGCAGCAAACGCCTACGTCACGAAGCCAGCAGATCCCGACGACTACATCGAAATGATCGATGCGACCGTCGACTTCTGGCTCTCGACTGCCACCCCACCAGCCACCAATGACTGATATCGCACTCACACAGCTTCTCCTCGTTGAGGACAATCCAGCCGATGCCCGACTGATCGAAGAGTATCTCGCCGAACAGCCGTGGCCGAACATCGAAGCCGACGCACCGACGGTCGACCACGTCGACCGGCTGTCGAAAGCCCGTGACGCACTCACCGAGGCGGTCGACGTCGTGCTGTTGGATCTCGGCTTGCCCGACAGCTCCGGCGTCGAGACGCTCGATGAGGTGCTTGCGGTCGGCGTCTCGGCACCGGTGGTCGTCATGACTGGCCTCGACGACGAACGCGTGGGGGTCGATGCGGTCGAACACGGTGCCCAAGACTACCTCGTCAAAGACGACGTGACGCCACGCTTGCTTCAACAGACGCTCCGGTATGCGATCCGCCGGGAACAACAGCAACAGGAGCTCCGGCGACGAAACGCCGAGTTGGCACTGTTGAACCAGGTCGTTCGCCACGATATCCGCAACGACGTCGCCGTCATCTTGGGGTGGGGCGACGCGCTCGAAGCTCACGTCGACGACGAGGGACAGGCGTATCTCGACCGGATGTTGAGTGCGGGCGAACACATCACCAACATCACCGAAACGGTCGGTGATTTCCTCGACGTCCTCGAAGGGAGCAGCGAGCCGGAACTCCATCCGGTCGATCTCGAAAGCGTCCTGACCAACGAGATCGAAAAAGCCCGCTCGGCCTACGACAACACGACGATCACGGTGGAGGGTGACCTCCACGACGGGCTCGAAGTGGCTGCGACGGATCTGCTGTCGTCGGTGTTCCGGAATCTCTTGAACAACGCCGTCTCTCACAACGACAAGCCCGAACCGGAGATTACCGTCACCGTCGTGGACAACGACGAGACCGTGTCGGTGGCGATTGCTGACAACGGGCCGGGCGTCCCCGACAGTCAGAAAGACGAGATATTCGGCCGCGGCGAGATGGGGCTGGAAAGCTCCGGTTCCGGGATCGGCCTGTATCTGGTCGACACGCTCGTCGAGATGTACGGCGGCTCGGTCGTCCTTGAAGACAGCGAGCCTGAAGGGAG
>CAZOOU010000195.1:0-2945 GCA_964581495.1 uncultured Haloferacaceae archaeon | reverse complement strand
GGCTGGCCGATCCGGTTCGCACGCCCGGGCTCCTCGACGACGTGATCGTCGACAGCGGCTCACAGTGGACGAGCGAACACTCTCTCCCAGAGGGCAGCGACGATCAGCTAACAATCGTCCCACACCGCTCGCTGCCTGCCGGCACGCGCGAGGAAGTCCGCGAAGCGTTTGGAACCGACCGGGTCGACGTCGAGTTTCCGGCCGCCGCGGTCGTCTCCTCGGAGTCGCCGCGAGAGTTGGGCGTCGACGCCTACATTCTGAGCGACGCTTCCGGCTTTGTCGGCCACGGTGAAGGCTTTATGAATGCAATAACGCGAATGAAACAGTCCCTACCAGCCGACACCGCTCTTATATTATCGGGCGTCGCCACCCCGCTCAACGTCGCCACGCTGGCGTACGCCGGCGTCGACGGGGTCGACGCCAAACTGGCGAAAGTAAAAGGGAGCCAAGGAATGTATTTGACCAGCGACGGCGAGGCCTTCTTGGAGGACCTCGACGAACTGCCGTGTGCCTGTCCGGCCTGCCAGCAGCCACGCGATGAGTTCGGCCAGGAAGACTGCATCGAGCACAACGTCAACGCGCTTCGTGCCGAACTCCGCCGTGTTCGAGAACGAATTCGAGCCGGTCGACTGCGGGACTACATCGAGGGGCAAGCCCGCCACGACAACTGGCTGACCGCCGCGTTTCGGGAGTTCGACGCCGAGTACAGCTATCTCGAAGCCCGAACGCCCGTCGTGCGGAACACCGAGCTGTCGGCGGCAACGAGCGATGCGATCCGACGGGTCGAAATCCAGCGGTTTGCCGACCGCGTGACCACCCGCTACCGCAACCGATTCGACAATCCGCTGGTTCTCGTTCCCTGTTCGGCGCGCAAACCCTACAGCGATTCTCAAAGCCACGGCCAGTTCCACGACATGATCGCCTTCCGGGGCCACACCGTCTCGATGACTTCGCCGATTGGTGTTGTCCCTCAGGAGCTCGAATTGACGTATCCGGCCCAGCACTACGACTCGGTCGTGACAGGTCGGTGGTCCGAGGATGAAAAGCAGTTCGTCGCCGCCGTCCTCGAACGATACCTCCAGCGCAACGACTACCCGCGGGTGATCGCCCACGTCCCCGACCACGGCTACCGCGACATTGTCGACCGCGTTGCCGCCGACTCGGATCTCGACTTCGAGTTTACGGTCGACGGCCATCCCACGTCGACCGACTCACTGGGCAACCTCGCGGCCGCCCTCGACGGCGAGCTCAAATACGCCAAGCGCGAGCGCGAACACAACACGGTCAAAGCCATCGCCGACTACCAGTTCGGTCCCGACGCGGGCGATCAGCTGTTCGGTGACATCGAAATCCGGACAACCGGACGGTACCCCAAACTTCAGGTCCGCGACAGCGACGGCGAGCAGTTGGCGACGATGGTCCCACAGTACGGTATGTTGGCGATGACGCTCAACGGGGCCGACCGCTGGGTCGACAGCGATGCGCCGACCAAACTCGTCGAGATCGACGGCTTCGTCCCGCACGGCAGCGTGCTCGCGCCGGGCGTCGTTGCGGCCAGCGACGACATTCGGCCGGGCGACGAGGTCGTCATCCGAGGTCCCAAGGCCTTCGGCATCGGTCGCGCCGAGATGAGTGGCCCCGAGATGACCGAGTCGACACGCGGGGTCGCCAGCTCGGTGCGGCACGTCAGAGAACGATAAACTGACCAGTCAATTCGTCTGACAGAGACGGATTCTTGAAATGCTATTTTGTCGTGATGCCACAAACAGCCAGTCGTGTCTCTGCGAGCGACGTTTGGCTATCCGATTGGTGGTGCCGCCATTGCCGTTGGCGTGTTGCGGCAGACCCAGCGGTGGCTTCCCCGGTACGAGTGGGTCGCTGCCGACCAGCTGGGCTACTATATCGCAGCGATCAATCTCCTCGCGCTGGCGGTCGGCATCGTCGGTGTTTTTGCACTCGGGGTTCGAGCCGACCGCAAGCTGGCTCACCGCTGGACGCTCTCGACTGCTCTTGGGACCGCGGTCGTCGCTGCAGTCGGCGGGCTCGCCGTCGGGACCGCAGTGACCGTCGCCGCTCAGCCGGGTCACAACACGATCAGTACACCGCTGGTCGGGTTTGTGGCACCGTTGGCCATCTATACGATCAGCCAGGGAGTGCCGATTGGGTTGGCCGGACTCGCAGGGCTCGCTGCCAGCCGAATCCACGCCATCGAACGTACAGAAGCCGAACTGGCCGCCCAAGCGACCACCCCCGAGTCGACGGAATCGTCGACTCCGGACACCGACTCGGATGCGAACCGTCGACAGTCGGCTGAGACCGACTCCGAGAGTCTATCGCGGTTCGAGCTGTAGTGAAGATTCCCGATCAAATCAAAAAACAGAATTGCCGAACTCTAGTAGTGATCGAGCGGCAAGGATTGATATGCGTCCACCGGCAAGAGAGAAACGACAAAACGCATGCCAGGAGCCGCCAATGTCGACTGAGAGAGCGATTGCCGACAGCGACGATCACCCCGTGTTGCTGTTCGATGGAACCTGCAACCTCTGTAATGGGTCGATCCAGTTTCTCATCCCGCGGGACCCCGAGGCAACGCTTCGGTTTGCACCGCTGCAGTCGGAGCTCGGCTACCGGGTTCGGGAGGCGACGGGTCTGTCGACCGACGATCTCGAAACAGTCGTGTTAGTCGACGACGGGATGGCCTACACCAAATCCGATGCGGCGATCCGGGTCGCCGAACAGCTCGGCGGGATCTACCGGCTGGCATCGCTGGGCCGAATCGTTCCGCGCCGCATCCGCAACCGCCTCTACGATATCGTTGCCACACACAGATACGACTGGTTTGGGCAAAAAGACCAGTGTATGATCCCCGACGACGACGTTAGCGACCGGTTTATATAGATTCAAGGCGAATACACCCGCCTTCCCGTGAGGGACAAGCGTTCCGA
>CAZOOU010000194.1:0-2962 GCA_964581495.1 uncultured Haloferacaceae archaeon | reverse complement strand
TCGATCTCGTCTACCTGCAGGACGTCGGTGCCACCGTACTCGTGAAAGCGAACAGCGCGCATACCAGCTACCAGGAACGCAGCCCTCAAAAGCGTGGCTCACGCCTCGGCGTCGCTGGTGGCTTCGGGAACCAGTTCGCGCAGCCGGTCGACGCGCTGGTCGGTCGTGGGGTGGGTCCGGAACGGAGTGGGGAGGTCAGTCTCGTCGGCCGGCGGCAGAATGTCTAGGACGCCCGCCGAGCGTTTGAACTCCCGGAGATCTTCGGTGGGTCGACCCCGGTTGCCGTCGAGGGTTTCGAGCGCGCTGGCGAGGGCTGCGGGCGAGCCAGTGAGTTCGGCGGCACCCCGGTCGGCCGCAAGTTCGCGGCCACGCGAGAACAGCGCGACGGCGGCCAGACAGCACCACAGCTGGACGGTTGTGACGGCTGTGACGACCGCCCACGACAGCAGCTGGCCAACGTAGACGAAGATGACCGTGCCGTAGGTGTGGATTGCCTGAAATTTCGGTCGCTCGCCGCTGCCGACGTGTTCGGCAATAAGTAAGGGCACGAGGAGGTGGCCCACCAGTCGACCATCTCCGTTGGCCAAATGGCTGATCTCGTGGGCCAACACGGCTTCGATCTCCTCGTCGTCCAGTTGGCGGACGAGCCCGCGCGTGAGGACAATTGTGCCGTCGTCGCGGCCACCCAGCGCGTAGGATTCGGGGCGCATCCGGGTGACGATTCTGACCTCCGGCTCGGGGATGCCGGCCTGTTGAGCCAGCTTGCGGGCGATTGTGGCAATCTTGGGATGGCGGTCGACGGCCAACTGGCCCGTGGTGCCGAGCTCAGTTTTGAACGCTCGAATCTCGGCTTTCACCGGCGTGAGATACAGTGCCGGCAGCAGTGCCAGCCCGACCAAGACGGCCCCACCCACCAGCGTCGACGCCGAAAACTGCCCGACGAACCCGACGACGGCGGCGTTGCTGGCGGGAAATACGAACAGAGAGACGAAGTAGACAGTCGCGATGAGCCCACCAACGACCATCCCGCCGGCGACCGCGGCAGCCACGAGGATGATCGACACCGAGACGAGGGCGATAGCTCCGAGCGCGGCGAGCATCCGAACCGCAAGCGAGAGCCGAATCCGGCTACCACCGATCATTGCCGACTGTTGTGGCGGCTGACTGATAGGGATTGCTGCTTACTGCTCGCTGTCGACTTCTTTGCGGCCGGTGAGCTCGTCGGGAATCAGCCGAAACGTCCGGTAGGGGATTTCGGCGGGCGGGCGTTCGAACACGTCGACCGTGGGGATGTCGACGGCCCACAACCCCT
Organism: uncultured Haloferacaceae archaeon; assembly: GCA_964581495.1. Taxonomy (GTDB): domain Archaea; phylum Halobacteriota; class Halobacteria; order Halobacteriales; family Haloferacaceae; genus Halohasta. Next base: position 1,650 of record CAZOOU010000194.1, on the reverse strand, counting down.
GGAGGGCCGCGGACTCGTAGGGTGCGTCAGTCACGCGTTCAAGCCGCCCGGTGGCGATAACGCTCCGCCAGCCCGCCTCAGTCTCGCGGTGGACGACAAAGGAGACGGGATTGTCGACGAGCGTGTGCTTGCGGCTCTCGTCGGGCACCGAGAGCCGAAAGTAGATGCTGTCGGCGTCGGCGAAGTAGCCGTAGGAGACGGGGATCGACACCGGCGGCTCGTCAGGGTTAGTGGCAAACGACAGCACGCCAGTGCCGCCATCGCCGAGGAACGCGTCGCGCTCGTCGTCGGTCAGTTGGACCCAGCGAAGCCCCTGCATAGCTGGACAGACGGGAACAGGTCACATAATATCACGCAGTAGTCGGCTTTGACGACTGTCAGTCTATTCAGTCTGTAGTGAGACCGACACGGCCCGAATTCGGTTACTGTTCGTCGACAAACTCGACGCCAGTGAACGCAAACCGCGCGCCTCCGGTGGTGCTTTCAGTCAGTTGGAGACGCCAGCCGTGGGCATCGGCAACGCCCTGGACGATTGCCAATCCTAATCCGGTCCCTCCGGATCCGGCGGAGTATCCCGACTCAAAAACGTGCTCGCGGGCGTCTTGCGGAACACCAGGCCCGTCGTCCTCGATATAAAAGCCGTCCTCGAGTTGTCCAACGGTGATGGCGACACCGGTTTGGCTGTGTTCAACTGCATTTCTGAATACGTTTTCGAGCAGTTGTGTCAGTCCTAACACGTCGGCACGAAGTCGTCGGTCGGCTGTGATGTCGAGTGTTGCGCCGTCGTGGACAATGTTCGCCCAGCAGCTCTCTGCAAGGTCGGCCAGCACGACTGCTTCGAGCTCAACGCTGGTTGTTTCGCTGAACGCACTCTGCAGTAGGCTCTCGATGAGCGTTTCCATCCGACCGAGTGCGGTCTCGATTGTTGCGTGGTTGTCGTTTGGCGATTCCGATTCGGCGATCTCGAGATAGCCCTGGGCGACAGCAAGGGGATTTCTAAGATCGTGTGAGACAATCCGGGCGAACGATTCGAGGCGTTCGTTTGCGCGTTCAAGCTCTTTTTGTTGGGCCTTCTTTTCGGAGATATCTCGGGTGTTAATGACGTAGTAGCCATCCGGTGTCGGGTTGGATGAGGCGACTGATTCGACCCAGACGTAGCTGCCGTCGACACACTGATGGCGGTACTCGACGGCTTCGATGATGAACTCTTCGCTGGCGACGACGTTTTTGAACGCGTCGTAGACGCGGTCGTGGTCGTCCGGGTGGAACACATCTGTACACGAGACGCCGACCAACTCGTCTTCTTCGAAGCCACACAGTCGTGCAATCGCCGGGCTCTGATACCAAATTATCCCATCTTCATCGAGTAGTGACAGGAGACTCGTCGAGTGGAGCGGGATGTCCTTGAGCGAAACCATCTCCGCTGCCGTGTCCGGTGAATCTGTCCGGCGATTCCTATCAGTATCCATAGGAACTGCAGCCGTCGGGAGCTATTAGATGTTTATGCGGAGAGATAACAGACGAGCGCTCGAACCCTCGAAAGAGGACAACAGCGGTTCGACGAGGTTAGTCGAGGAAATCCGGTTCGTCGCGTTTGTCGGCGCGCTCGTCGACCAGATGGTCGAGGAACGCCTCTGGGTCGACATCCTG
>CAZOOU010000193.1:0-2975 GCA_964581495.1 uncultured Haloferacaceae archaeon | reverse complement strand
TGTTCAATACAGTTAGCCTCGACGAGACTCTCATCGTCGGCCAATATACGGGCCGCCGTGTACTCGCCTGTTAATTCAATCGTCATGTTGTATGAGCATGCTCATTGTTTCGTTCGTTGTTCAGAAGCGGTTCGCGTCGAGTCCCAGTTGAGATCACGAGTGGACTCGGTCAGTCGGTCGACAGTTTCGATACAGACACTGGCCGCTAGCCTATCGCGCAGCTCGTCGACGGAGATGGTATGCTCAATTCTCGCTGTGATGGTCACAAGCGTTGCAGACAATCGCGGTTTGATCCCGCGAACGTCAACGACTGTGACTGCGTGAATGCCCTCGATACCGCCGAGGCGAGTCTCTGCTTCGTCAACGAGGCCTGCGATTGCCAACTCCGGTATCCGAATCGTCGCGTCGATTGTTGTGGTTGATTCTCGGTTCTTGTCAGTAGGTGTAAGTTCCATTGATTCACCTCCATTGCTGAGCAGTTCGCGGGCGTAGTGCCACGAACTGCGCTCGAATGCGTGAGGAGTGATTCGAACACTCGTCTCGGCCGAAAGCCGTGTGATAGCCAGACTACACAACTCACGTGGGTTAATTGAGCTCATAGTGGTCCCGAGTCGACCAGCCAACCATTGTGCTAATTGACGAGAAGTATATTCTCTCTACTTAGCTCAGTCAGTTCAATAGGACGGCGGGAGAGTGATTTGAACACTCGTGCCCTCACAGGCACCACGTTTCCAACGTGGCCCCTTGGCCAAACTAGGGTAATCCCGCCACGACGGTGAGACGGAGAGTCGAACTCCGAAGCCAGTCGGCTCTCGATTTCAAGTCGAGCGCAGTCACCTGTCTGCATGTCTCACCACACGCCACGGCCCGGATTCGAACCGGGGAATCCTCGTGTGAGGATGCCTCTGTAGCAGAGAGGTGCCCGACCAGACTGGGCGTCCGTGGCAAAACTGGGTCGACGGCTCTCTATCGACCCAAATGCAGGGTATTGTCATTCTGTTAAGGGCGTACTTCGGGATAATCCCGGGAATGCCACATCGGCTCAGACAGGTTGCAGACCCTTCCGGGGTCCTGGGCTGCTCACAGTTCGATGACTGTATAGCAGCTTCGAGGTCGACATCGATATCCGATGCCGATCTCGTTGCCTGTCTCGATGAGCATCCCTAGCGTAGCCGAATTATCTATGTTCGGCCACGCAGTGATCGCCCTGAGGGGAATCGAACCCCCGACCTCGGGCTCCAAAGGCCCGCGTCCCTCGCCAGCGGAGACTCCAGGGCTGCACGGTTCCGCAGCTACCGGTGTAAATTCCTATTGTGGTCCGGCGAACCTCCGTCCACTCAGCGTGGACCGAACCGCAGACTCACAAATAGTGGTATGAATTGACGCCAAAATCCCACGAGTACCACAGTAGGACTCGTTGGTTAGGACGAATCCCTTGCCAAGTGATACAGGTGGTAAGACCCGTCTTCTTCGGTCCCGGGCGGGTAATCCGCGTTGGGACCGAGTTATACGGGTAGAAATGTCCGGAGTTGACTAGACTCGGGTAGGTTTTTACCAGAGATGGGTTTCGAAGTCCGGTCAGTAGTTTCCGGGAATGCTCCACGCTGGATGCGTTGGAGCTTGCCAACAACGCCACCCACAGCTCTAGATGAAAGGGCGAGCCGTGAAGTGTAGCGTGTTGGTTCCATTTTTGATCTCGTAGTCTGAATTCTGTTGACGGCTACAAATTTTCAGTAACGTGGTGGGATATTAAGTCTAGCTCAGGTATGATACCGATGCTCACAATTTTAATGTCTACTCGGTCTCTTGAGTACTATCATATCTGTCGATAGCCTCGATTATCGGTTGATGCACAGGAAACCTAACAAAAAGAGAACGAGACCGCCCAGACAGATTGGTATAACTAACGGGTGTGAAACATCATAACAATATCCGAACCAGATAGAGCTTGGTCAAGCTAAAATTTATACGTTGCACACCCTAACCAACGTATATGAGTACCGCCGTCGACCCGACGATCACCCTAACAAAAGACGACGGTTGGTGGATCGCCAAGGATACTGAAACAGGCGTCGTCAGCCAAGGTGAAAGTCGTGTTGAGGCACTTGAAAATCTCGATGAGGCTCTCAGTGGGTACCACGGTGAGGGGCGGGAGCCTACTGATGAAGAGCTTCGAGAAGCTGGGATTGACCCAGAACGGAATGTTTCTAACGAACCGAAACCCGAAACAGAAGTCTTCGATATTTCGTAGTCGATGGCCCGCCGGACATATTCGGGCAAAGATGTCCGGAAGGTGTTGGTGAATTGTGGCCCATTCTACGTTGATAGGATACGAGGTGACCATTACATTCTCCGTTGGGACCCTCCTGAAGGTCATGACACTGACGCACGGACAGTCCCTGTCCCAGACCACGATGAGATCCGACGTGGGACGCTCAAAGAAATCGGGAAGCAGGCTGGAATGAAAGATTTCGACAAATTCCTTAATTGGCTAGATCGAAATTTGTAGGATCAAATACTGCTCCACAACACCACGCATTTGATCAGCCACAGAGTATACGCTGTCGGTGAGACTATCTCTCCAACCAGTCGACTCAGTCGATAGCTTCCGCTATTGACTGAAGTGACACCACAAACGGTTAGCGACACCTCCGACCCCGGCGGTTTTCTCCAGGCCCGCCAGGTCCCCGCAGTAGCAACACGGCCATCATGACCGCGACGGTGACGAAGAGAAGCAGCACACCGGCTGCAATGATCCCTGCCCCGGTCACACCGTTGACAGCTTCAATGACTGGCATAGCGCAAGAAGCGTCCTGATTGATTAAAAGATGAAAGGGTGGGGGTGGCTAATCTACACGGTTCACAGTAGCGTGATGAATATGAAGAACACCACTACATCGCAGTATTAACCAACACTCACTGGTCTTTCCAAGTCGCAATGCGACAGGCCTTGTCAGCTTGATCAACACACACTC
>CAZOOU010000192.1:0-3014 GCA_964581495.1 uncultured Haloferacaceae archaeon | reverse complement strand
CGTCGCGTTGTAGGCGAACGCCCAAAAGAGGTTCTGGCGAACCTTGCTGATCGTCGCCTCCGAGAGCCGAATGACCTTGAGCACGTCTGCGGGATCGTCCCGCATCAGCGTCACATCCGCGCTCTCGATGGCCACGTCGGTTCCCGAGCCGATCGCCGCGCCGATGTGAGCCGCTGTCAGCGCGGGGGCGTCGTTGACACCGTCGCCAACCATCATCACCCGGCTGCCGTCTGCTTGGAGCTCGTCGACCGCGTCGGCCTTGTCGTCTGGCAGCACCTCGGCGCGCACGTTTTTGGGGTCGATGCCGACCTCCGTGGCGACCGCGCTTGCGGTTCGCTCGTTGTCGCCGGTGAGCATGACGACCTGAATCCCGCGGTCGGCGAGCGCGCTGACGGTGGTTTTCGCACTCTCTCGGACCGTATCTGCGGTGGCGACGACACCGACTAGTTCGCCGCCTTCGTCGCCCACGTCGCGTGTCGAATCACACACGGCGACCAACATCGCGGTTTTCCCCTCGCGTTCGAGCCGCTCCATCGTTTCGGCGGCGGGCTCAGGGTCGACGCCTGCATCGCGCATGAGCTTGCGGTTGCCGACCAGCGTCTCGCCGTACGCGGTGGTTGCTCGAATCCCGTGGCCGGGGACGTTTTCGAACGCGGTCGGCTCGGCGAGTTCGAGGCCGCGATCCCGTGCGGCGTCGACGATCGCCTCGGCGAGCGGGTGTTCGGAGCCCGACTCCGCGCTGGCTGCGGCTCCGAGCACGAACGCCTCGTCGACGGCTCGCTCTCGGGCTGTGTCGACGCCCTCGGCAACGCCCCCGTCGGCGGCGGGCTGCATTGGAACCACGTCGGTGAGCTCCATCTCGCCGTGGGTCAGCGTCCCCGTTTTGTCGAAGACGACGGTGTCGATGCCGCGGGCCTTTTCGAGGATGTCTGCGCCCTTGAACAGCACGCCGTTGGTCGCCGAGATGGTCGAGCCGACCATCGTCGCGGCAGGGGTCGCCAACCCGAGCGCGCAGGGACAGGCGATCAACAGCGCGCTGGCGAGGACGACCATCGAGAACTCGACCAACGGGACGCCGCCGACCACGGGGCCGCCGCCGACCATCGACAGCGGCAGCTGGCCGACAACCGCCGAGAGCTGTGGGGCGAACAGATACCACAGCGTCGCCCACAGAATCGCGTTGGCGATCACCGCGGGCACGAAGTATGCACTCACCCGGTCGACCAGCCGCTGGATGTCGGGCTGGCGCGCTTGGGCCTGTTTGACGCGCTCGACGATCTGTTGGATCGCCGTCTCCTCGCCGACGCGGGTGGCTTCGACGACCAACACGCCGTTTTCGTTGATCGTCGAGCCGACGACCTCGTCGCCAGGCCGCTTTTCGACGGGGACGCTCTCGCCGGTCACCATCGACTCGTCGACCGCGCTTTCGCCGTCGCGGACGACGCCGTCGGTCGGAATTCGCTCGCCGGGGCGGACTTTTAGGCGATCGCCAACCCCGACCGCTTCGAGTGGAACCGTCTTTTCGCTGCCGTCCTCGTGGATGACGGTTGCCTCTTCGGCTTCGAGCTCAAGCAGGGATCGCAGCGCGTCGCTGGCTTGGGCTTTCGAGCGGGCTTCCAGCCAGTTTCCCAGCGTAATAAACCAGAGGATAAAGGCGACTGCCTCGAAGTACAGCCCACTGTCGACCGACAACAAGCCGAGGAGGACGATGGTGCTGTACACGTAGCCGACCGACGTCCCCATCGCCACGAGGGTATCCATGTTTGCCTGGCGGTTGTTTGCGGCTGCGTGGTAGGCGCCGACGATGAACTCCTTGCCGAGCGTCGCCATCAGCAGCGTCGTCAGGACGAACTCGATCCAGCCCACCGAAAGCCCCGCGATCGTATCGGGCACAATGCCGCCGATGAACATGTCGACCATCACGACCGCGAACGGCGCGGTGAGTATCCCACCGCCCACGACGAGTTTCCACTGTTTTTCCATCTCGCGGTGGGCGACCGACTCCCGGTCGTCGGCTTCGTCGTCGGCGGTTGGCCGAACTGGCTCGTAGCCCGCCGACTCGATGGCGTCGTAGATCGCCGCGAGCTCGGTGCCGACGGGATTGTACGCGACGGTCGCCTCGTCGGCTGCGAAGTTGACCGTCGACTCGATCACGCCCGGCACCGACTCGACGGCCTCCTGGACGCTCGCCGAACAGGTCGAACAGGACATGCCGCCGACCTCGACCGAGCGCGTCTCTCGAACCGGCTCGTAGCCCGCCTGCTCGATTGCGTCGTAGATTGCATCGAGCCCCACCCGTTCGGGATCGTACGTTACTGACCCCTCGTCGGCCGCGAAGTTGGCACTCGCCTCGCTGACGCCGTCGAGCGCCAACAACGCCTCCGTGACGTTGCCGACGCAGGTCGCACACGACAACCCCTGTATCTCCAATCTCGCTGTGCTGCTCATGGGGGTAGCTAGGGGATACTATTTCATGCGAATTGTGGTTTTGAATCCAAAGTAATAGTCAAATATAGCTTTCGAAACCGTGGTCAGGCTCCTTGCTGAAGCTGCTCGAATTGGGCTTCGAAGTTCGCCAGACAGGAGCCACAACAGAAATGATACTGGGTGCCGTCGATCACCGCGCGTTCGCCCTCGCTGGTGACGGGATTGCCGCACTCGACACAGTCGACCGCAAGGGTGGCCTCGCCGAACTGGGGCGTCCAGTCGGCACTCGAAAGCGGGCTGACGTCGATTTCTCGCAGGTGGTCGGTCTCAACTGTCGCCAGCAGCCCGTCGACGCCTGTGGCTCCGAGTCGTGCGTGGACGACTACCCGCGCGTCGGCGGTGCGATACAGGTGTTCGATTCGGTCATCTCCCCGCAGACTGTCGGCGACCGTCTCCGTGTGGCCCGGGTCGACGGCCAGTTCGACGAGCGCGGCCATGCCGTCCCGTACCATCGACCGATCCAGATCGAGGGTAAACCCCCGGATGACGCCGAGCGATTCGAGGCGGTCGACGCGGTTGGCGACCGC
>CAZOOU010000191.1:0-3015 GCA_964581495.1 uncultured Haloferacaceae archaeon | reverse complement strand
TTGTAGGAGTTGATCATCTGCATCCGGTTGATGTCCTGTCGACGCTGCTGGTTGAGGTCGTTGCCGACGATGTGGGCGTTCTCGCCAGTATAAAAGTCGTGCTGGCGGTTGAGCATCCACTCGGGGACGTGATCCTCAATGTTTTCGACAACGTTGACGACGCTGTCGATCTCTTCTTCGGCGAGTAGGCCGAACGTCGCGGTTCGGTCTACACCGGAGGCGTCGGCCACGATGCGGGCCGTCCGCTGTCCGATGCCGTTCATGTCTGTGAGACTGCGCTCGACGCTCTTCGTCCCATCAAGGTCGGTCTGACCAATCCGGACGAAGTATCGGAGGTTCTCTTGTTCCTCCTCCGTCAAGCCGTCTTCTGTGTCTTCTGCACTCATAGCTAACTTAGGTTGTGCGAGCGTTGCGGCGGGGATTCGAACCCCGGAGGCAGTGATGCCACAGAGTTAGCAACCCTGCGCCTTGGGCCGCTTGGCTACCGCAACACGCTGATTTGGATTGTCGCCCACATGGACTCGGGACCCAATGCCCCTACAGTACTACACTCGATGGAACTCGGCTCCAGCACTTAAACATCACGAACCGCACTCGGCATGTCGAGACCTGACACAGCCACAAAACCCCATCTGTAACGGCGCTAGCCTGAGCGGAATATTCATCAACATGTGCCTAAATGTGACCGTATGGTATTTGGTACCGTGCTCGATCAGGTCGACGGCGGTCGTCGACGGCTGGTGTTTTACAACGTCAAAGAGCGCGGCGAGCACACCGAGCGCGTTATCGAATACGTCAGCAGCCATGACGTCGACCTCGAGTACGTCGACGACCCGGCAGAACCGAACTCGACAGTAGCCGTCGAAGCAGGCGACCGCCGACTCGCAAGCGACGACGTCGAACAGGTTTCGGCCTACATCGATAGCTGGGAAACTGCGCTCTCGACGGATCGTCGCCCGCCGTCGATCTTCGAAGCCCTCGACGAGACGGTGTTTCGGTCGACGAACAAACGCCAACTCATACTGGCCTCCCGGCTGGTCGAAACCCGCGCAATGCGAGCCGGCGAGGGACGACTCGCCGCGGGGTTCCAACAGCTGTCGCTGGCGCGTCCACAGCTGACGTTTTATAAACAGCTCCCGTCGACGATCACAGTCTCGCTGTACGGCGAGCCCGACTGGCTGCCGCCAGCCGACAGTGGGATCGAGGCCTACGATCCTGGAGTCGAGAGCCACGCCGACTACTGGTGGGTGTTGTTCGACAACACCGACACCCCCAGCCAGCATGCTGCGCTCGTGGCCGAAGAAAACCCCGACAACACCTACACCGGCTTTTGGACGTACAGAGAGTCGCTTGTCGAAGCAATCAGCGAGATCGTCGACGGGTTCGGGGCTCGCCGCCTCGTCGCCGACGAGTAACGATCAGGTTCGGATTTTTGGTAACATTTGTAAATAGATCCCCCGATCACAACAGTCCAGCAGAAACGACGAGAGATCGCCGTACGAGACGCTGCTGTATCCGAGCTTGATGTTGCCGGTGGTATACTGGCGCGTGGGTGGGCCGTCGGTGAGTCGAAGCACACGAACCACCGTCCAGTCGAGATCACGGTTCGTGACGTCGTCGACGTGAGCAGCGGCGTCAGCCGTTACTGTCGGCCGAAGCAGTCGCAACACTGGGACGGCCAGCGATTCGACGACACCATGCTGCTCGCCGTCCCGTCGAATGGTTGCCGGCACGGCAGTGAGATACCGCTCGACGCCGGCCGATTCCATCGCATCGAGAATGTTTCGACCGCAGACAGTGAGGTGATCCGTCGGTGTCGATTTGGTGTGGCTAAGCGCGTTGTAGACGATTTCGGACTCCGCGAGTGCCGTCTCGACATTGCGACCGTCGTAGACATCTACCTGGATGACTGTCGCGGCATCGGGAAACCGTGAGTTGGGTGCAGTCGACCGAACAGCCGCTGTCACCTCGTGGCCACGGTCGACTGCCTGTGCGACGAGCCGGCGGCCAAGCAGCCCGCCCGCCCCGAACACGGTGAGTTTCACACAGGTAGTTATCAGTGCAGTGTACTAAGTAGTCGGTGATTACCAGACGCGTCGGCCGTCGAGTAGTCAGTCGACTGGCTGGTCAGGCACCGATATACTCCTCGTTGAGTTCCCACTCACCGTCGTCGCCCTCGATGAGATACTCGCCGTAGTAGGGCACGCGGTTGTCGACCACATCGCGGAACGCGTCGCGGATCTCGGTGCGGTTCATCTCGCCCATCGACCGCAGATCGTCGTTGCGGTTCAGACAGCCCTTAAGATACCCTTCATGTGTCACACGCACGCGATGGCAGTTCGCACAGAACGTCGGGTTCTCGACGGGGTCGACGATCTCGACCATCCCACAGTCGCCGTCGGCCTGGCTGTCGCCGGCGCTTTCGGGGTCGGTGCTGCGGACGTAGTAGCGTTTCCGGTCGTGCATCTCGCGGTGTTCAACGCGGTCGGCGATTTCGGCCAGCCAGTCGTGGACACGCTGGATGTCGATGTTCCACTCGGGTCGACCGGTCAACTCCGGCATATACTCGATCAACTGCAGTTGGAGGCCCTCACGGTTGGCGACGTGCTCGACCATCCCCTCGACGTAGCTGGCGGTGTGCTCGAAGACGACCATATTTAGTTTTACGGGGGCTAACCCGGCTTCGAGCGCGGCGTCGACGCCGTCGAGCACCTCCTCGTAGGCTCCGGATTTGGTGACTTCGGCGAACTGCTCGGGATCGAGTGCGTCCTGCGAAACGTTAACACGGGCGAGCCCGGCGGCTTTGAGGTCCTTGGCGCGACCGCGGAGGAAGGTGCCGTTGGTCGTCAGCGAAACCTCCATCGAGTCGGGAGTTCGACGGACGATCTCTTCGAGATCGGCCCGCAACATTGGTTCGCCGCCGGTGAATTTGACCTTCCGGACGCCGAACTCCTCGACGACCTCCAGAAACCGGACGACTTCGTCGGCGGTGATCTCGTCGTCGGAGGGCTCCAT
>CAZOOU010000190.1:0-3022 GCA_964581495.1 uncultured Haloferacaceae archaeon | reverse complement strand
GGATCGCTGCCGACGCGCTGGCCGGCACCGCCTCGCCGTCGGCGTCGACGATTTTGGCTGCATCTCCCAGCGCGAACGTCGACGGTGTTAGACGGAGATCAGCCTGCACGACCGGTCGGTCGCCAGCCATCGCGGCCGAGCCGCCGATGCCGCCGGTCCAAACGAACAGGTCGTACGCGACCGACTGTTCGTCGCCGGTCGACTCCTCGCGGGTTTCGATCGCACTCTCGGTGGCACGAGTGACAGTTGTGTTGGTCCGAACCTCGATCTCTCGGTCGCTGAGTTCGGTCTCGACGGCCCGCTGGAACGCCGCGGGAAACGCCGGCGCAACCGAGTCGAGTTGCTCTACGATGAGGATTTCGAGACGGTCGACGGCGTCCTCTTCGGCCGCAAGCGCGGCGAGTTCGCCGGCGACCTGCACACCCGAGAGGCCGGCCCCACCGACGACGACTCGGGCTGATTCGCCCGAATCAATGATATCAAGCGCCTGCGTTCGGATGGCCTCGGCATCGCTGGTCGTTTTGAGTGGGAGACCGTGGGCTTCGAGCCCCGGCAGTCCGTAAAACGCGGTGTCGGCACCCAGACAGAGCCCTGCGTAGTCGTAGCGCAGGTCCGCTCCGGACGCAAGCGAAACCGTCTGTGCTTCGGTGTCGACTGCCGTCACGCGGTCGGTGACGATCTCGGCGCGGTCGAAAAGCGAGTCGAGCGGAATCTCGATAGCAGCAGTGATCGACGGCCGTCTGATCGCTCGGTGGACTTCGTGTTGAACGAGATGTGTCTCCGATTCGTCGACGATGGTTAACTCGACCGAGGCGGGCAGCGCGGATTCGAGTTGCTGCGTGAGCGTCACGCCAGCGTAGCCCGCACCGAGAATGACAACGTGCATACGATCTGTTTGGTCGCCAGCCGAAAGAACGTGCCGCTGCTTTCGTGGCGTTGACGGTCGGTTCGGGGTCGAAATTAGCAGTCAATTCCGCGTCGAAGTTAGCGGTCGACGTCGAGCCGAACTGTCTCGCCTACAGTGAGTCCGAACGCCTCGTCACCGCGGCCGTGGTTCACGTCGCACTCGACGTAGCCGTGACTGCCGACGGTCAGCAGGCGGTCGCCGCGGTCGACTGCAGCGAACGTCTCGCCGACCGGCGTCGAGCGTCCGTTGACCGTCGCGCGCTCGACGTCGGCGATCTGGTCGCCCGGAATGTTCGTGATCACATTACCGAAATCGTCGACGACCAGCACCGCACCGTGGATCGTCTCGCCGTCGACCGTCGGCTCGGGAAACACGCAGTCGACACATGAATCGATCCCAACGGGCGACAACAAAGCCAGCTCGGACAGCTGTTCGACGCCCACGTCGTGGATTTCGGCGGCTGCGGGGGCGAACACGTCGCGGCCGTGGAACGTCGTCGACGCCGGATCGGTGAGGCTGATCTCGAACGCTGAGACCGTGGGCTCGCCGGCGTGGGTGTCGACGAGTCGGCGAACCACCGGTCTCACGAGGCCGTTGTCCGGGGCGACCAGCGCGTGGTCACCGACGCGGATCGCAATCGCTCGGCGGTCGGTGCCGACGCCGGGGTCGACAACCGCGAGATGGACGGCTGGCGGAAAGTACGGGATGGTTTCTCGAAGCCAAAAAGCGGCCGCACGGATATCCTGTCGGGGCAACTCGTGGCTCACGTCGACCAGGTGGGCGTCGGTGTGAGAGAGAATCACGCCCTTCATTGCAGCGGGGTACGGCGAGCCGAAATCAGAGGCGAGCGTGATCATGCTCCGTTTGCGGCGGCGCCGTCCGAGTCGGTGACCTGCTGGATGCGCTCGACGCCGCCACACTCCCGTATGACGTTGACAGCCGGGTCGGGAACCAGCGACTCCCAGTCGCCGCCGGCGATCATGCGCTCGCGGAGTTCGGTGCCCTCCAAGACCTCACGGTGGAACATCGGCGACTGCCGGACCTCAACGCCGGCCTCCTCGAAAAGGCGAATGACAAGGGGGTTGTTCGAGAAGGCGACATCGAACGCCGGCGACATGCTCTGGACGTGGCTGACCCACACCGAGTTGCGTTCGAGATCCTCGATGGGGACCACGTAGGCCGGTATCTCGAAGTCGGCGACTGATTTGGTTACCATCATCACGCGTTCGCCCGCGGTAAACGGGTTCCGCTTGGTGTGTGAATCGCCGGCACTCCCGATTCCTAACACGAGTTCGTCGACCTGCTCGGCGATCTCGGCAACCATGTGATGATGGCCGTCGTGGTAGGGCTGAAACCGACCAATATAAAAGCCTCGCATACTCTCACTTCCACGCCGCTATTTATAAAGTCGGCGAGTCCTTTTCTAAATGTGAAACGCAGTGTAGAAGCCTGCTGTAGCAGGTTTACAGTGTAGTGGCAGGGTTAGTGAATGGGAGAAAGTATATCAATCGCCGGACCGTCCGTTCCGACAGCGAAAACGTTCTATGAGCAACCCTACGGACACTGACGACGGCCCCCCTGATTCCGGGGTGAACGACGAGACAGCCACCGACTCCGAACAGTCGGCCGACGGGCAGCCTTCGGCTGACGAGCAGCTTGCAGTTGATGAACAGCCATCGGCTGACGACCCGTCGTCGACACCCGGGCACGAAACCGACCAGCAGCCGCCGGCCGCCGAGAGCCAGCCAACTGGCGACGACTCGGAGCCTGCGGTGACCGACGACGAGCTCTTTGAGCCAACTGACCACTCCCAAAACGGCTCGCGGTCACGCGGCAACGAGCCGACCGACTCCGACGAGGAGCCCCCATCGATCGAAGAGCTCGGCAGCGATGTCGAAGTCGACGCCCCGATCGCCGATGAGGTCGACGACGACGATCTGCTCGGCGGACTGTTGATCGACAGCACGGAGGCACTGAAGATCCCCGACCGGCTGGTCGACCAGGTGATCGGCCAGGAACACGCCCGCGATGTGATCATCAAGGCGGCCAAACAGCGCCGCCACGTGATGATGATCGGCTCGCCCGGGACCGGCAAATCGATGCTGGCCAAGGCGA
>CAZOOU010000189.1:0-3050 GCA_964581495.1 uncultured Haloferacaceae archaeon | reverse complement strand
GCGATGTAGCCGTCGACGTGGACACCGATATCCAGACAGACCATCTCGTCTGTGAACTCGGTGTCGTCATCGCGGGCGGGCGTCGCGTGCGAAGCCTCCTCGTTGATCGAGATGTTGACCGGAAACGCCAAGCCAGCGCCGGCTTCGTGGATCGCGTCCTCGGCGTACTCGGCGACTTCGAGCTGGGTAACGCCGGGTTCGATCATCTCGCGGGCGGCGGTCATCGTCTCGACGAGGATTTCGCCGGCCTCGCGGTGGCTGTCGACTGCGTCGTCAGAAAGTGGTCCGATACTCATATGCGGGCTGTTGGGAGGTCGGCCGCAAAGAGGTTCCGCTCGTCGGTCACAGACTACAGCGTGGGGCCGGTCGGCCCAGTCGGAGCGGTGGTCGACTGGCTGACTGAGCCGGATGCAGCCGATCCCGGCGAGCCCGCTGGCTCGACGTGGATTCGTCCACCTCCCCACAGTGTGATTTCGATGCCGTCGTGGTCGAACGTGAGCATCCACGAGTCGGGACTCTCATCCCGGTACAGCTGTTGAAGCGCGTCGACATCAATGCTGTCGGCAAGCATGGAATCCGGGCTACCCGAGCCAGTCGCAGCTTCGAGTGCCTCGACTAGCGCCACACAGACGGACTCGGTCGACGGGTCAAACGTTGTCCGGTAGATCCCGTCGTCGACGCGGTGTGAGTCAACTGTTGACATAGGGAGTCTATAACGAATTTTGATACGTATGCTATTAATACCTGTGATTAAAACATCAGGTCTATAAGATATGTCAAAAGAACAGCCGGACCGGTGACAACAGCCGTGAGAGTGAACGTTCATTCACATATTTACGTTTTTATACCGCACTACTGTATTTTTGTAGCCTACTACTCCTGGTTGCGGCAGGGACACCGATAACGGCAGGACTTTTACGGTCCCCTGAAAAGCCGTGAACGTCCATGAGCTACGACCAGATCGATGCCCCTGAAGCAGGCGAAAAGATCACGCTTGCTGACGAGGAAACCGGGGAGCTGAACGTACCGGAGACGCCAATTATTCCGATTATTTACGGTGACGGGATCGGCTCGGATGTCGGCCCAGCCGCCCAGAAGGTACTCGATGCAGCCGCCGAGGCAACCGGCCGCTCGATTGCCTGGATGCGACTGTACGCCGGCGGTTCGGCCCGCGACAAGTACGACGAGAACCTCCCTCAGGAGACTGTCGACGCGATTCGCGAACACCGTGTTGCGATTAAAGGCCCCCTCACAACGCCAGTCGGCGCGGGCTTCCGCTCGTTGAACGTCGCACTCCGCAAAAAGCTGGATCTGTACGCCAACGTTCGACCGACCTACCATCTCGACGGCGTGCCGTCGCCGGTCAAGAATCCAAGCGCGATGGATATGGTCACCTTCCGCGAGAACACCGAGGACGTGTACGCGGGCATCGAATGGGAAGCCGGCACCGACGAAGTCCAAGAAGTAAAAGCGTTCGTCGAAGACGAGATGGGGTTCGACTCGACGATCCACGACGGACCCGTCGGTATCGGCATTAAACCGATCACCGAGTTCGGCTCGAAGCGTCTCATCCGCGAGGCCATCGACTACGCCATCAACAACGACCGCCCGACAGTGACGCTCGTCCACAAGGGCAACATCATGAAGTTCACCGAGGGCGCGTTCCGTGACTGGGGCTACGAGGTCGCCGAAGAGGAGTACGGCGAAGACGTCCTCACCGAGGACGAACTCTGGGACGAACACGACGGCGAACAGCCCGACGGCACCGTCGTTGTCCAGGACCGTATCGCCGACAACATGCTCCAGCAGCTGTTGACCCGAACCGACCAGTACGACGTGATCGCCACGATGAACCTCAACGGCGACTACATGTCGGATGCCGCCGGCGCACAGATCGGTGGGCTCGGCATCGCCCCCGGCGCGAACTACGGCCACGGCCGCTGTCTGGCCGAACCCGTCCACGGTAGCGCCCCAAAATACGCCGGCGAGGACAAAGTCAACCCAACCGCAATGATCCTGTCGGGCCGCGAGATGCTCGACTATCTGGGCTGGGACGAGGCCGCACAGCTCGTCCGGGATGCAGTCGAACAGACGATCGTCGACCGCACGGTCACCTACGATCTACACCGACAGATCGAGGGCGGCGAAAAACTCGCCACCAGCGAGTTCGCCGACGCTGTCGTCGAGAACATCCACGAGCTCGCCTGATCGGAACTCGACCACCAAGAGTAGGAGCCGCCTACCAGCAGTAGGCGACAACTACGCCGCTTTTTGAATGGAAAGAGACACATAGCTTCGTCCAGACGGTTCGTGTAGATGTATTCGTGGATCGAGCGTCGACTCCGGCGGAGCTACGAGCGACTGCTCCGTCGCGAGGTCGGCGACGGCCCCGCCCACGTCGCGATTATCCACGCCGGGAACCGACGGTACGCCCGCAAACAGGGACAAAACGCCCCCGAGGGCCACCGCGAGGGAGCCGATACCTCCGAGCAGGTCCTCGAGTGGTGCGAAGAGCTCGCGGTCGACGAACTCACGCTGTATGCGTTTTCGACCGAGAACTTCAATCGGCCGCCCGACGAACAGGAGCCGCTGTTCGACATTATCGAATCGAAGCTGTACGAACTCGCCGACAGCGACCGCGTCCACGACAACGAGGTCTGTCTGCGGGCGATCGGTGAGATCGACAGACTCCCAGCGCGCGTCCAAGACGCAATCGCCTACGCCGAGCGCCAAACACATGCGTACGATGCCTTTCGGCTCAACGTTGCTCTCGCGTACGGCGGGCGCAACGAACTGCTCCGGGCGGCCCGTGAGGTCACCGCCAGCGTCGAGCGTGGCGAGCTCTCGGCCGACGAAATCGACGTCGCAACCATCGAACAGCACCTGTATCGCCAGCCGATTCGGGACGTCGACCTCATCATCCGCACTGGGGGCGACGAGCGCACCTCGAACTTCCTGCCGTGGCACGCCAACGGCAACGAGGCCGCCGTCTACTTCTGTGCGCCCTACTGGCCGGAGTTTTCGAAAGTCGACTTCCTGCGAGGGATTCG
>CAZOOU010000188.1:0-3074 GCA_964581495.1 uncultured Haloferacaceae archaeon | reverse complement strand
ACGGAGTTGGTCGTACAGGAGGCGTTCGAGACGACGTCCTCGCCGTTGTAGTCGTCTTCGTGGTTGACACCGTAGACGAGCTGTGGGACGTCTTTTTCGCCTTTCGGTGGTGCCGAGATGACGACCTTGTCTGCGCCGGCGTCGAGATGCTGGCCCGCGTCGTCTTTGGTTCGGAAAATGCCAGTCGACTCGAGGGCGACATCAACGTCGAGGTCGTCCCACGGCAGCTCGGATGGGCTCTGAATGTTGTACAGCGACACCGAGGTGCCGCCGATGGTGAGCTCCTCGCCGTCGAGTTCGAGGCCGTCGAGGGTGCCCATGATGGTGTCGTACTTGCCGAGATACTCCATCTGCTCGAAGTCCATCACGTCGTTGATGCCGACGAGTTCGAGCCGCGGGTTGTCGAGCACTGCGCGGAACGTGCTCCGTCCGATTCGACCGAATCCGTTCAGTCCGACACGAACGACATCGTCTTCGGCTACTTCCTCTCCTGCATCCAGATAGGATTTACTCATGGCTCGAAGTGTGAATTACAGGCACTTAAAATAGTCTGAATTCACTCGCAAACGAATTGCAATACAGAACGTTATCGCCGACTGTCGGCAAGATACGGCAGTTTTTGCGCGCGGCGGCTAGTCGGCTGGACAGAAACCTTTTGAGTCATCCAGACATAGCTCCGGCCATGAGACGAGACGACCGCGAGGACCCGTTCGGCGACATTTTTGATGAGATAGAACGCATGATGCAGGGGATGACTGGCGGAATGGACGACGCGGGCTTTGGGTCGGAGACCCATATCGATGTTTACGAGGAAGACGACCTGGTCCGCCTGGTCGCCGATCTGCCGGGCATCGACAAAGACGAACTCAGTCTCCAGTGTGACGGCAAAACGCTGACGATCAGTGCCGCCAGCGACCGCCGAGAGTACGACGAGCGCGTCCGACTGCCAGTGAGCGTCGACGAACATTCGGCCGAAGCAACGTTCAACAACGGTGTTTTAAACGTCAGCTTCGAGCGAGCCGACGATACCGCCGCCATCGACGTCGAATAAACCGCAGCCAGCGGTCTCCGTCTACTTGTTCGGGCCGTCGCCAACCGCGCTTTCGCCGACCGCGGGGTGGCCCTCAATTACCTGTTGGCCGCCCATGTACGGTCGCAGTGCCTCGGGGACGGTCACCGTGCCGTCGTCGTTCTGGTAGTATTCGAGAATCGCCACAAACACTCGCGGGACCGCGACGCCAGAGCCGTTGAGGGTGTGGAGATACTCGGCGGATTCGTGCTGTTCGGGCCGGTACTGGATGCCTGCCCGCCGGGCCTGGAACTCACGGAAGTTCGAGACCGACGACACTTCGAGCCAGCGGCCACCTTCGTCTGGGCCGTCTTCCATATCGTCGCCGGGGGCCCAGACTTCGATATCGTACTTTTTGGCCTGTGTGAAGCCCAAATCGCCGGTACACATCTCCAGGATGCGGTAGGGAAGGCCTAACGTATCAAGTACCGACTCGGCTTCGCCCACAAGCCCCTCGAATCGGTCGTCGCTTTCGGCGGGACGAACGAAGTTGACCAACTCGACTTTGTTGAACTGGTGGACCCGGACGATCCCTCGGGTTTCGGTGCCGTGTTCGCCGGCCTCTTGGCGGAAGTTCGGTGAGTACGCCTGGTACTTCAGGGGCAGATCGTCGTCCAGGAGGATCTCATCGCGGTGGAGGTTGGTGACGGGTACCTCGGCGGTCGGCAGCAGCCACAGATCGTCGTCCTCGTACGGTGCTTCGTTGTCGCCCTCGATCCGGTAGGCATCCTCGGTGAACTTGGGGAACTGGCCGGTGCCACGCATCGACGCCGAGTTGACCGGAAGCGGCGGAAAGACGTCATGGTAGCCCTGCTCGCGGTGGACATCCAACATGAACTGAATCAGGGCGTGTTCGAGCCGCGCGCCGTCGCCCTTCGCAAAATAAAAGCCGCCGCCCGAAACTTTCGCGCCGCGGTCGAAGTCTAGGATTTCGAGCTGCTCGCCCAGATCGTAGTGGGGAATCACCTCGTCGGGCAACTCACGGAGGTCGTCGAACCCTTCGCGTCGACGCTCGACGTTTTCGTCTTCGTCCTCGCCCACGGGAACCGAGTCGTCGGGAAGCTGCGGGAGTGTCAGCAGGGCGGCTTCGAGTTCGGCCTCCAGTTCGTCGGCTCGGCTCTCGATTTCCTGTAACTCGGTTTTAAGCTCGGTCGACCGCTCGATGGCCTCTTGGGCGGCCTCCTCGTCGCCTTCCTGTTTGAGTTGGCCGATCGACCTCGATACCTCGTTGCGCTCGTGGCGGAGCTCGTCGCCTTCCTGTTTGAGCGATCGCCACTCCTCGTCAATCTCCAGAATCCGATCGAGATCCACGTCGACGCCCTTCGTTTCCAGGGCGGCACGGACGGCGTCGGGGTTCTCGCGGACGAACTGTCTACTCAGCATTAGTTGGGGGTTCCGTCGGCTCTGGGAAAACCGTATCGGGTCCGCCTGGTTACGCCCGGACGTTTCGACCCCGAACGTCGCCAAACGACTCGCTGTCGACGCTTCTGTCCTCACCGTCGCCTGGCGTTCGCTCGTAGACAATCTCACCGCGAACCATTGTGAGCTCGGGGAACACGCCCAGCCGACCCTCGAACGGTGTCCACTCGCAGTTCGTGTGCGTCTCTTCGCCCCGAATCTCGCGGGCTTGGTCGGGGTCGACCAGCGTCAGATCGGCGTCGTATCCCGGCTCAATGTGGCCTTTGGTGTCGAGATCGAAAATCTGGGCTGGATTTTCACAGACGAGCTCCTGGATTCGGTCGTAGCCGATCTCGCCCTGCCGAGCGGACTCAAGCAACAGCGGCAGCATGGTCTCGACACCCGGGACGCCGCTGGGAGCCTCCCAGAGGCCGGCCTCTTTTTCCTCACGCGTGTGCGGGGCATGGTCGGTGGCGATGATGTCGACCGTCCCATCAACGACACGCTCGAAAACTTCCTTGCGACGCGCCTCGCTGCGGAGCGGCGGGTTCATCCGCCCGTAGGTGCCCAACTCGTCGAGATCATCCCGCGAGAGATACAGGTGGTG
>CAZOOU010000187.1:0-3095 GCA_964581495.1 uncultured Haloferacaceae archaeon | reverse complement strand
GCGGCGAGATCGCTTTCGCAGCTGACCGGCGTCCAGATGGACGTCGAAGTCACTGACGTGAGTCTCGTCACCGAAAACGTGCTCGCCGAGACGTTTACCGGCCAGTCGTTCGTCGGCGTCGAGTTAGGCCTCGAAGGTGGCCTCGAAGGCGAGACTGTGCTGGCGTTCGAACGCGAGCGCGCGCTCAAGTTACAGGACCTGCTGTTGCAGGCGACTGGGTCGAGCGACGAACTCGCCCAAAGCAGCGTCACCGAGCTCGGCAACATCATGATCGGTGGCTTCATCGACGGCTGGGCCAACCATCTCGGGACGGCGATCAACATGACGCCGCCCAAATACACAGAAGCGGTCGGCCCCCGGATCCTCCCGGATCAGGCCATTGAGGCCGCGAAAAAACACGGCGTCTTTCTGTTCGAGAGCAAGCTCGAAGCAATGGATGTCGATCTTGATTTCTCGATCTACATGCTGCCGGAGTACCGGCAGTTCGTCGAGCTGCTGTCGGGGACAGACGGGGGCAACCAGATCCCGGTCAACCGACTCAGCGCGTTCGAAAAGCTCGCCAAAGAGGGCGCGGGAAGAGCCGCCGGCCAGATCGGGATGATGACTGGTCTCGATACGGACGTCGACGTGAGTCGGCTTCGGTTTGTCCCGCTCAAGGGCGTGCCGCGACAGGTCGGTGACGACCGGTTTGTGGGTGTCGTCTTTGAGCTGACAGGGATGCCCAGTGGCTATCTGGTTGTGTTGTTCGACGAGCAGTCGGCCAAGACGGTCGCAGGGTCGATGATGCCTGGCGGCTCTACCGAAGACGGGATCGGGACGATGACCGAGGGAGCGATCAAAGAACTCGGCAACATCATGACAAGCGGCTTTATCGACGGCTGGGCGAACGTGCTGGGGACGAGTATCGAACACTCGCCGCCGAACTTCGTCCACGATATGGGATCGTCGATTATGAGCCCCGTCGTCGGCAAGCTCGGCCAACAGCAGGATTACGCCTTTGTTATCGATTCGACAATCGAGATCGACGGCCACCAGGGCAGGTGTGACATCTACGCGCTGCCGAACGAACGCGAACTCGCTCGGGCACTGTCCGCACTGCCGGCTCAAAACTAACCACCCTCTCCGACTTACCACTATCAGCTGTGAAACGCCTTGACGTAGACACGCCAACTGTCACACGACGGAAAATCGGCATCGCCGAGTACGCTGTCGTCACTGACGAGACCGTGCTGATTACCAGTGGGCTCGGTTCGTGTCTCGGCATTGTTCTTTATGACCCCAGAGAGATGATCTCGGGGCTGGTCCATGTCATGTTGCCGTCGGTCTCCCAGGCGCGTGATTCGACGCCCGCGAAGTTCGTCGACACCGGCGTGCCGTTGTTGATCGACGAGATGGTCGACGCGGGTGCGCGAACCAACGCACTTCAGGCGTGGATCGTCGGCGGTAGCGAAATGATTCAGTTTACCTCCAGTGAGGGCAGCATCGGCAGCCGGAACATTGCTATGGCCGAACAGCTGCTTGAGACGCACAATGTCGAGCTCGTCGACTCGGATGTCGGCGGCAACCACGGTCGGTCGATCGCGTTCGACCCGTCGACCGCTGAGCTCACGATCCGGACTGCTGATGATACCAAACAGACGATCTAACGTCTCTTGGAGGCTTTTTCGCCAGCCGCGGTCAAAATCTCATCCCTGAAATTCAGAGAGGTGGTTTGAAGTACACTGGTCGCTACGATTTCACGTAATGGGTCTCGGTATATCGCTCCTCATCACACTCCCCGCGCTTGATGGGATCTCCCTGTTCGGCACTGATCTATCGGTGTTGGGTCCCACAGCCGCCGGAACAGCAGGATTGGTCGGTGCAAGCATCATCGACCGTATCCTCGATTCCGACGATGACGACGACGGTGGAGACGACGGCGGAGGCGGCGGCGGTGGCGGTGGGTTGATGGACGACGACTTCGGCGGTGGCATGGACGATGACTTCGGTGGCGGCATGGACGACGACTTCGGTGGTGGGATGGACGATGACTTCGGTGGCGGCATGGACGACGACTTCGGTGGAGGTGGCGGCGGGGGCGGTGGCGGCAATGTCGACGAACTCGAACACCAGGTCGACGAACTCGAAAACGAGGTCGCCAGCCTCTCTTCGACGGTCAACACCGTCAAAAGCGAAAACACCGAGATCAGCGACCGGATCGAAGACGTCGAAGAAGATGTCCGGAACCTGTTGGACATCTACGAGATGGTCACGCGGGGGATCAACCCCTTCGTCGACGAACAGGAGGCCAGCGACTTCGACGTCGGCGGCGGTGGTGGCGGTGGCGGCCTTGGGCTGTTCGATGACGGCGAGGAGGACAGCCAACAGGAAGACGACGAGGTCGACGACTCAGTGATGAGCGAGGACGCCGATGGCTTTTTCGACGATGACTTCGACGACGTCGATGACGAGGAAGACGAGTTCGATGAGATGGACGATGAGTTCGAGGAACTGGATGACGAAGACGACACAGACTCTGAAGAAATGGTGAGCGATCAAGATTCAACCGGCGGCAAGTCGTTTAGTGAACTGAAAGACGAGTACGATTCCGGAGACGCCTCGTGGGCCGAAGAGGACGACGAGGAAGAACTGGACGACGGTCTCGATATGGATGACTCCTTGGACGACGAGTTCGAGGACGACGGGTTCGACGACGACCTCGGGATGGACGACGAGTTCGACGACGAGCCGGATGATTCGTTCGCCGAACCGGACGACTCGCTCGATGCTGACTCCGAGTCCGAGACCGACGACGATCTCGCGCCGATCGACGACGAGGACGACGCCGAGGGCGACTTCGAGTATGTCACCTCCGATCAGCTCTCGAGCAGCGGCGACAAGCCGTACCTGACCTCGATTCCCGGCGACTACGTCGGCGATCTGGTGGTCATGGAGTGGCTGGAGTTCCTCGTCGAGGAGTCGACGGTGACGGATGCCGCCCGGGCGGTCAACTACTACGAGCGGATCGACTGGATCGACGAGGCTGCGGCGGATCATCTCCGATCGTTCCTCTCTGGGTTCGGCAACATCGACCGCAACAAGGTCAGCCAGCCCGG
>CAZOOU010000186.1:0-3108 GCA_964581495.1 uncultured Haloferacaceae archaeon | reverse complement strand
GAGCAAGCGATTCCTTTGGAATCGCTCAGTTCCCGCGAGATCGTCAGCGTCTGAGTCCGTAGTCGACGCGCGGAAACAAGCCGACCCCCTCTTCTGTTTGGTGTCGTTGTGAGTCGACAGTCGACCACGGTGTGCCGACCAGACATCTGTTCGGTTGTTGTCTCGTAGTCTCTCGATACGATGACGGCCACGCGACTTTTACTGTCGAACCGCCGATAGTAGACAATGACTACCGAGATTGCAGACGTGGTCCTCGACGAAGCAGCCTCCCGCGGCGAGACGCTGACGATGCACGATCTGCTCCGGCTAATCGAGCGGTACGACACTGGTCCCGGTGTTCCAACTGAAACGCTCGACAGCTATCTCCGCGCGCTTGGGACGGGCCGGTTCAACGAGTCGGCACTCCGCGATGGACTCGACAGACAGCTCGCCGAAACCGACGACTGGCGAGACGAGTCGACCGTCTATCAGGTCGACGGCGGCCTCAGCGCGTTTCCGTCCCGGTGGCACGACGAACTCACCGGCGAGCAGGATCTCACACAGTACGTGGCGACGATGACCACCGCCGTCGAGGGGGGTTCGGAGGCGTATGCCCACGGTGGTCGTGGAGCCGGCGTCCCCGAGAAACTGTTACAGGAGACGGCAACCGTGTTCGGAGCCTACAGCTACGCCGAGGCGAAACGCGAACTCGTTCGGCTCCGGGATGTCGACCTCCTGACGGCGGGTGCTGACCAACATCCCAACGCTCGCGTGCAGCTCACAGCCGCCGGAGCCGACCGACTTGGTCTCGACATCGAGTCGACGGACGCCGCCGTCGAAACCGGTTCCGACCGGACGGACGACCCCCGGATCGACGAGTAGTGTCAAAGCCAAACCGTTAATCAGTGGCTCTGTTTGGTAGCTGTATGGAACAGGCCGCCCAGGCCACGGCGTTCGTGCCGGGCCATATTACGGGCTTTTTTAGTGCACACCCGGCCGCCGAGCCAGCCGCTGCCGGCAGCCGTGGGGCGGGACTCGCGCTTTCCGACGGCGTTCGGGTCACGGTTGCGGTCGGCTCGGGCGTCTCGCTCAACGGCAAGTCAATCGAGGTCGACCCCGTTGACCGCGTGCTCGACACGCTTGGCGTCCGGGTAGCCGTCGAGGCCGAAACCCCGCTTCCGCTTGGGGCCGGGTTCGGCGTCTCGGGTGCGCTCGCGCTCGGGACTGCCCTCGCCGCGAACGCAGCCGCCGGCTGTGGACGAACCGAAAACGAATTGATCGAGATTGCCCACTGCGCGGAAGTCGAAGCCGGCACCGGACTCGGGGACGTCGTCGCCCAAGCCCGCGGCGGACTCCCGATCCGACGCGAACCAGGGGGACCAACGCACGGGACGATGGATGGAATTCCGTCTGCGCCGCGAATCGAGTACGTGACGTTCGGCGAACTGTCGACCGAGGCCGTGCTGTCGGGCGATACGAGCCAGTTGTCGACCGCTGGCGAGGCTGCGCTCGACCGACTGCTGGCCGAGCCAACCGTCGACCGGTTTATGCGTGCGTCACAGCAGTTCGCCACCGAGGCTGGCCTGCTGACAGAGGATGTGCGAGAGGCTATCGCGGCGGTCGAAGACGCCGGCGGCCAGGCCGCGATGGCGATGCTCGGCCGAACCGTCTTTGCACTCGACGGCGGGCTGTCCGAGGCGGGTTACGATCCGGCAGTGTGTGGCGTCGACGCCGCGGGTGGTCGAATTGTCGAGACCCAGGTAACACCGAAAAGCGAACGTTTTGACGCCGGAGCCAAACACGCATACAATGAGTGAGATCGATCTGCCGGAGGATCATCCAAGATACCAGTCGCTGCTGACGAGACACCGAATCGAGGAGGGCGTTGAAAAGGGAATCACGAGTAAACAGGGCCTCATCGCCGAGGGTCGCGGGGAAGCCTTCGACTACTTATTAGGCGAACAGACCATCGAGAGCGCGGACGTGGCAGAACGTGCTGCCGCCGCCCAACTGCTGTTGGCCGACCATCCAGTGCTTTCGGTTAACGGGAACGTCGCCGCGCTGGTGGCGCCGGAAATCGTCGACCTCGCCGACGCTGTCGACGCCGACATTGAGGTCAACCTTTTTAACCGGACGCCCGAGCGAATGGAGGCCATCGCCGCGCATCTCCGCGAGCACGGAGCCGACGAGGTCAAGGGACTGGCTGCTGACGGTCGGATTCCGAATCTGAGCCACGAGCGTGCGAAGGTCGACGCCGACGGGATCGGGTCGGCGGATGTCGTGATGGTTCCACTGGAGGACGGCGACCGTGCGGAGGCCCTCGGCGAGATGGGGAAAACCGAGATTGTGATCGACCTCAATCCACTGTCGCGGTCGGCACAGGTTGCGGCGATTCCGATTGTCGACAACATCATTCGGGCGATTCCGAACATGACAGAGCATGCCCGCGAACTACGGACCGCAGATGACGCGACGCTCGAATCAGTTGTCGAGGCGTTCGATTCTGATGCGGCACTCACCGCCGCCGAGGCCGCGATCCGGGATGGCGAGTTGGACTGAACATCCTTCCTGACGTTTCCTACAGAAGACCTATCAGTCTAACCGAGAGACACGGTGTATGTTCTCGCAGTTTCGGACGCACACAACAGAGCGTGATCTGTAATTCATGTCGTCTGACCAATCATACCCCGTCGACCGGCGGACTGTTCTCGCCGGGCTTGGCTCGCTTGGGGCTGCCTCACTCGCAGGCTGCACAGCCTTCGATGCAGCCGACGACGGATCAACCAGAGAGCTGAGCGACGAGCGCGCCCGCGAACTCGCCGAGCAGTTCGCTCCGGAGCTCTACTTCGATCAGTACGAAAAGTGGTTCCCGACCGACCCCCGGCTCTACGAGAGCCAACAGGACGGCGAGACCGTTGTCGACGGCTTTGACGCCTTTAATGGTGACACCGAACGCGCAAACGAGTCCGACGAGCCACCCGCCCCGACCGTCTTCTATCATGCTCTCCAGTATGAGGAATCATCGCTGGCGGTCGTTCAGTACTGGTACTACACCTCCTTCGATCAGTTTACCACCAACTTCCACTGGCACGATTGGGAGGTGCTTCACGCCTTTGTCGACACCGAGAC
>CAZOOU010000185.1:0-3155 GCA_964581495.1 uncultured Haloferacaceae archaeon | reverse complement strand
GAGTTCGCCGGCGCGGAAGTCGCCAAAAGCGAGCTCGAAGAAGATGTCTGACGAATACATCACGAAAGCCGACCGCCAGCTCCAGCAGGCCTACGAGGGGCCAATGGGCCTTTCGGAGTACGTCGACGCCGCCTTCGAGTCGCCCTCGATTGCGGCCCATGCCAGCCGATACCTGCTGGCAGCGATCGAGTCGATGGGTACTCGGACGGTGATCGAAGAGGGCGAAGAGCGAGAACGCTACCGCTTCTTTGATGATCCGCACAACGACGGCGAACACGCCGTGCTCGGCAACACAGCGGTGCTCAACGCCTTCGTCGACGATCTGCGAACCATCGCCGCAAATCGCGGCAAGGGCGAGAAGATCATCTGGTTCGACGGCCCCACGGCGACGGGCAAATCCGAGCTCAAACGCTGTCTGGTCAACGGGCTCCGGGAGTATTCGAAGACGCCGAAAGGTCGACGCTACACGCTCGAATGGAACATCACGGGCGCAGAAAGCGGCCGCGGGCTGAGCTACGGCGACGACGTCAGCGACGACGACCAGTGGTACGAAAGCCCCGTTCAGGTCCATCCGCTGACGATCTTTCCGAAAAGCGTCCGCCACGAGCTACTCGACCAGCTCAACGAGCTCGACGAGGATGGCCCGCCAATCGTCGTCGACGGCGAGCTCGATCCCTTTAGCCGGGAGGCCTACGACTATCTCGAAGCTCGCTACCGACAGGCCGGCACCCGCAACCTGTTTTCGTCGATCACCGACACGAGCCATCTCCGGGTGACGAATTACATCGTCGACGTGGGTCGGGGAATCGGGATTCTCCATTCGGAAGACGACGGCACGCCCAAAGAGCGACTGGTCGGCTCGTGGATGCCGGGGATGCTCCGCGAGCTCGACTCGCGCGGGCGGAAAAACCCCCAGGCGTTCAGCTACGACGGGGTGCTCTCGCAGGGCAACAGCCTGCTGACCGTCGTCGAAGACGCCAGCCAGCACGCCGATCTGCTCCGCAAACTGCTGAACGTCCCCGACGAGGGCCGCGTCAAGCTCGACAAGGGAATCGGGATGGATATCGACACCCAGCTGGTGATGATCTCGAACCCGGATCTCGACGCCGAACTCGACCAGTATGCGGATCGCAACGGCCAAGATCCGCTGAAAGCCTTGAAACGTCGACTCGACCGCCACGAGTTCCGATATCTCACCAACCGCCGCCTAGAGGCCGAGCTGATTCGGCGGGAACTAACGGCCGAAAAAAGCGTCTGGGCCGACCTCGACGACGAGGAGATCGAAAAGCGGGTTCGGGCCCCGCTTTCGGTCTCGATCCGTGACGGCCGAGGCCGGACACGCGACCGGGAACTCGCGCCGTTTGCGCTCGGTGCCGCAGCGATGTACAGCGTTGTCAGTCGACTCAACGGCGAGGAGTTGCCCGCGGAGTTGACACTGATCGAGAAAGCTCGGCTGTTCGAGCAGGGGTATCTCCAGGACGGCGACGCGCGTCGCGATATCGACGACTACGAGTTGATGGTCGAATCCGACGGCACCCACGGCATTCCGGTCACCTACACCCGTGATATCATCGCGGATCTGCTCCACGAGGAGACGGGCCGAGCCCATCCCGACTTGCCGGTCGAGAACGTGGTGATGCCCGAAGACGTGCTCAATGCGATGGCCGACGAGCTTGCTACTGCGCCCGTCTTCTCGCGGGCGGAGGCCGCCGAGTACGAAAACCGGCTGCCCGCAGTGAAAGATTTCGTCTTCGACCAGCAGGAACACGCCGTTCTGCAGGCGCTGTTGGCGAACAAAACCGTCTCGAAAGAGACAGTCGCCGAGTACGTCGAACACGTCTACGCCTGGGAGGCCGACGGCACCGTAGACACCGACCGCGGCCCGGTCGACCCCGATCCGCTTCTCATGAAAGTCTTCGAGACCGAACATCTCGGTCGCTTTTCGAACACCGATTACAGCGGCAATACGCCCAGCGAGTCGGTCGAAACGTTCCGCCGCGAGAAGGTGATCACCGCACTGAATCGCTATGCGTGGGAGCACCGCGACGAGGAGTTCGCCATCGACAGCGTCGACCTGACGTCGATTCCGGTGATTCGGGCCGTCCTCGAGAGCTACGACTGGACGGATGTCAAACGAATCTATCCGGAGTTCGATCCACGGCAGTGGGACGATCCGCCGACGGGGACGGTCACCGAACAGCTCAAAGACGAGACGATCGCCACGCTGTGTGAGGGCCAGTACTCACCGGCGTCGGCCGAACTGACCACACGGGCAGTTATGCGGGAGATACAGTACAAATGGGACTGAGAGACGACGTAGACCGATTCCGAGAGGTCGGCGACCAGCGCAGACAGGACTTAGAGGAGTTCATCAGCTACGGTGATCTCGGCGGCTCGCGACCGGACCAGGTCAAAATCCCCGTCAAGATCGTCGACCTGCCGGAGTTCGCCTACGACAAGCGGTCGATGGGTGGCGTCGGCCAGGGCCAGGGCGGCACGCCCCAACCGGGCCAGCCGGTCGGCCCGCCTCAACCTGGCGACGGCGACGAGGAGGGCGACCCCGGCGAAGAGGGAGCCGAACACGAATACTACGAGATGGACCCCGAGGAGTTCGCCCAAGAGCTCGACGAAGAACTCGGACTTGATCTCGAACCAAAAGGCAAACGTGTCGTCGAGGAGGTCGAAGGCGACTTCACCGACGTGACGAAGGTTGGCCCGAAAGGCACGCTCGATTTCGAGGAGCTGTTTAAAAGAGGGTTAAAAAGAAAGCTCGCGATGGATTTCGACGACGAGTACATCCGCGAGGCCTTGAAAGTCGACGGCTACGGGCCACGCGGCGTCTTCGAGTGGGCTCGCGGCGAGAGCATTCCCGTCTCGTTTGCCTGGATCGAAGAGGCGTACAACGAGATTCCCGACGCGGAACGAACCAAGTGGTCGACGTTCGAGGAGTTCGAACAGAACGTCGAGCAGTCGACGGTCGCCCAGCGGATTCGCCGCGAGGGGCTGAAAGAAATCCCATTCCGCCGCGAGGACGAGCGCTACCGCCACCCCGAAATCATCGAAAAGAAAGAGCGCAACGTCGTCGTCATCAACATTCGGGACGTCTCGGGGTCGATGCGCGAGAAGAAACGCGAACTCGTCGAGCGCACGCTGAC
>CAZOOU010000184.1:0-3185 GCA_964581495.1 uncultured Haloferacaceae archaeon | reverse complement strand
GTCACCGACGCTCTGGATGTCGGCTGTGACGACCCCGAACGCCACCGACAGCTCATTGAGTTTCTCTCCGAGCGCGCCGAACGCGACGTCGACCGCCAACTGACCGCAGTCGAACCCCACGTCGAACACGAACGGCTGGATTCGAATGCGCATCTCTACCGGGTCGACCTCGACCACTTCGCTCATCGGTTTACCTACCCTGCGCCCGGAAAGACGACGGGGAACCTCCACGACCGCAAGGTCAACGAAACCGGCGAGCCCGTCATCACGATCGGCTACGGCCCCGACTTTGCAGTGCTTCGATCCGACGGCGTCCGGCTCGACATCCCGCGAATGGTCACCGAGCTCAACGAGGAGCTTCCTGGAGCCGGCGTTTCGGGCGGCGGCCACCTCGTCGTTGGCTCGATCAAGTTCGTCAAAGGTCGCCGCGAGTCAGTGATCGATCTCCTGGTCGAAAAGATGGCCGAAGCCGACCTCGACGAGGCACTGTCGACGGCGGCTCCGCTGGAGTAGCCACTTCTTACACCGTTTTAATCGCCACCTACTGCGTCCGCAAATTCGAGCCGCCGCTTCAGTAGCAACACCGCTCCGGCGGCGGCGCCAACACTGACGACGACAACACCAACTGGAATCCCGTCGTGGTCGTCGTCCGAGCCGCCATCCCAATCGCCGGCAAACACCTCGGCGTAGTAGTCGGCGACTGCCTCGTCTTCGATGGCAATGGCGACCTCACGGTTGTTTGTCGCCGAGTTGTTGTTCCAGTTCAAGCTGCCGACGACTGCCGTGTCGTCGGCGACGATTCCTTTGGCGTGGATCTTGCCGAAGCGATCGGTGTCCTCGGCGAGTCTGACCTCCAAGGGTGCGTCGGAATCGTCGGCTTTGTCCCTGAGTTCGGCGGCCAGTTCCCTGTTGTCGCTCTCGTCGTACCACTCGCTGCCCAGCAGAACCCTGACCTCGACCCCGCGGTCAGCCGCCCGGATCGCCGCACGGAGCAGGCCGAAGTCGGTGTCGCTGATCCGAGGCTGGACGACGAGCAGCCGGTCGTCGGCTGCGTCGATCTCTGCGATGAGTTCGTCGACCGCGTTGTCGGGGGCCGTGAGGATCGTCAGTTCGTCGACAGTCGTCGACAGCGGTGGGTGGGTTTCGGGATAGCTCCCAGTGGCCTGCTCTTGGCTGTAGCTATCGCTACTCTCGCGGACCTCGCGCCACGAACGAGTATCCTCCCAGCCCGCGTCGTGTTCGAAGACGGCAGCCAGCTCGTCGGCCGTCTTCGGTGAGTCGACGACGAGACCCCACCCACGGTTCTCGGCCCCACCGGTGCCGGAGGGTTTCCAGTTTTCAGTCAGGACAACCGCGCGGTCGTCGACCACCGCGTACTTGGCGTGCTGATAGCGAAATCGGGTGCGGTCGCCGGTCATCACCTGGACGTCGACGCCTGCGGCGGTGAGCTCGTCCAGACGGTCGGCCTGCGTTGCTGGAATACCCCCGACGGGGCCTCCTTCAACGAGGACGTCGACGGTAACGCCGCGTTCGTGGGCAGCGATCAACTCCTCGGTTACGCGCTCGGAGGTGAGCGTGTAGGCAGCCAGATACAGCCGGTCGTCAGCCGCTTCGATGCCGGCCAGCGGAGCCTCGCTGGTGTCCGGGAGGACGAACGCCTCGATTGGCTTTTCGGTGACCGTTTTTGGCTCTCGTGGCTCGAAGCCGTCGGGCTGCCAGTTGGGCTCGCGGTCGGCCCGCCAGCGGTGGCTTTCGGGGGCCTGCTCGTAGCGCACGCTGTCGACGATCTCGCCGTTTCGCTTGAGCTCGAGTTGGTCACCCGAGACGGCCAACCGGAGATGGCTCTCAGTTTCGACGATCGTGATGTCAGTGTGGGCGGCTGTCTGTTCGGGATGGCGAGTGACCGCGAACGTTCCGGACCCTGACGGGAGGTCGGCAGTCGCATGGCCGTCAGTAAGCGTCCACTCGCCGGGTTCGCTGAGCTCGACGATCACGTACTCACCGTGGTTTTGTGGCGTCGTCGGATTGGGATACAGCTCGAGTATCTCGCCGGCCTGGCTGCTGGTGGTGGGCCCAGTTGTTGGCTGTTCGGCGGTGGCTGCGGCATCGACAGGGACGACAGCGACGCCAACAGCAAAGACGAGTAGACAGCCAACCAGACACGCGGACGTTCGACGGTCGACGGCGAAATGAACCACGGGGCGGCTGCTGCCCAATCGTATAAAAACCTCAGTCCCCACCGTCTACTGAGCCCACCGTGGTCGACGGGGTACTTATTGGGCCGAGCGACGACACACCAGTATGGTCGAACTGGTGCTGATTGTCGCGGTGGCACTCTTGGGTGTTGGTGTCGCTGGCAGCGTTGTCCCGCTGGTTCCCTCGGGGCTCGTCTCGCTGGCTGGCGTCTGGACCTACGTACTGTTCGGCAGCGAGCCAGTTGGCCCCGTTGTCGTGGCAGTGTTGACGCTAACTGCACTGCTGGCGGCTGTCTTCGAGCATCTCGGCGGCCCGCTTGCGGCTAAAGCCAGCGGCGCATCGAATCAGGTGATGGTTGCCTCGACGATCGGTGGGCTGTTGTTACTGTTCGTGTTGGGGCCAATCGGCATCATCGTCGGCGTTGTCGGCACTGTCTTTCTGCTCGAACTGAAGGGCGGAACCGACATCGAGACCGCCGCCCGTCGGTCGGTGTACACTGCCGCGGGGGTGCTCGCCTCCTCGGTGGCCCAGATCCTGTTGACGCTCTCGATTCTCTCTGTGTTCGTCTTGTTCGTGGTCGTCTTGTAGGAGCGTCGAGTTGCAGCAGCGTCGTCGACGTATTACGCAACCCCGATTTCGGTAGTAACAACCGGTTTAGGGGCTGCTCTCCGACGATCCGGTATGGACCTCGGACTCGTCGCGGCAGTGATGGGGCTTGGAGTGATCCACGGCGTGTTGCCGGATCACGGCTGGCCGATTGCGGCGACCTACGCGCTGGGCTACAACCAAAAGTGGCTCCGAGGAACGGTCGCCGCACTGATTCTCGGCGTCGGTCACCTCATCAGTAGTGTCGCGCTCGTGGTTGCGTACTTCTGGTTTGCCAGCTTTGCGGCGTTTGCAGAGGGTCCCTGGATGAAACCGCTCGCCGGCAGCTTGCTCGTCGCGCTCGGCGTGTATGAGTACGTCAGCGGTGGCCACGCGCACGACCA
>CAZOOU010000183.1:0-3212 GCA_964581495.1 uncultured Haloferacaceae archaeon | reverse complement strand
ATCGAGAACAACAAGAGCCTCATCTTTGCGGGCGGCACCGCCTCAGGCAAGACGACCTCGATGAACGCGGTGTCGATGTTCATCCCGCCGCGCTCGAAGGTGTTGACAATCGAAGACACCCGCGAGCTGTCGCTGTACCACGACAACTGGCTGTCGTCGGTCACCCGCGAACAGATGAACGAGGGATCGGATATCGACATGTACGATCTGCTGCGGTCGGCACTCCGCCACCGCCCCGAGTACATCATCGTTGGTGAGGTCCGGGGCAAGGAGGCCGTCACCCTGTTTCAGGCGATGAACACGGGCCACACCACGTTTTCGACGATGCACGCTGACTCCATCGAGACCGTCATCAATCGGCTGGAAAACGAGCCGATCAACGTCCCGCGGGCGATGGTCCAGTCGCTGGATATGCTCTCGATCCAGACCCAAGCGCGAATCGACGACGAGCGGGTTCGACGCTCGCGGGTGATCGGCGAAATCCGCGGCATCGACCAGCGAACCGGCGAACTCGACTATGCGTCGGCGTTCAACTGGAACGCCAACACCGACCGCTTTGTGAGCAACGACAGCGAGCTGCTCGGCGAGATCCAAGACGAACGCGGCTGGAGCCGCAACGACCTGCTCGAAGAGATGCGCAACCGCAGACGCGTGCTGTCGTATCTCCAACAGAAGGGAATCAGCGACTACCGGCAGTTCACCGCCCTGATCAACGAGTATTACGCCGACAAAGGGCGCGTGTTGGACCGCATTGCCGACGACGAGACAGTCGACGATCCGACAGCCGCTCGCGTTGATAGCTAATGTTCAGTGTTGTTCCGCTTGTCGTCGGGTTGCTTTTGTTCGGCGTCTTGCTGTTGCCGCTGGTCAACGAGCGCGCCGAAATCGTCATGGACGGAGTGGCCCAGACGCTGGTCGGCGACATCGTGAGCTCGCCGCCGCGACAGCGAGCCCAACGACCCGCACTTGAGGCGGCCCACATCCCCAGATCTCACCGCTCGTTTAGCTCACAGACGGTGCTGTATTCGTGTATCGCCGCCGTTGCGGCGGGATTGATGAGCCTCACGCTTATCTCGCTGCTGTTGTCGGTCCTCGAACAGCTGGCCGAGACGGTCGACCCACTCGCCGTGCTGGCTGCGCGTGGCGTGTTCGACCCCGCTGTCCAGCCGGTGATCGTGCTAATTCTCAGTGGCGTGGTTGCGGTCGGTGTGGGCGTGCTTGCCAACTGGCTGCGGTGGGTCGTCGTCGGCCAACAGTCGTACGCCAGAGGCTCGCAGATCGATGCGTCGCTGCCCCGGACGGTCGCGTTTATGTACGCGCTCTCGCGGAGCGGGATGCCGTTTACACAGGTGTTGCGGACGCTCGCAGCGAACCGCGGCGTCTACGGCGAGGCCGCCGGCGAGGTCAACGCGACCGTCCGCCAGATGGATCTGTTCGGCGTCGACCTCCAGACTGCGATCGAAGACATGAGCGAGCGGACGCCGTCGGACAACATGGCCGAGCTCAGCGAAAACCTCGGCAGCGTGTTGGGCAGCGGCCGAAGCCTCGCGGAGTACCTCCACTCGCAGTACGAACGCTACAAGGAGGAAGCCGAGGCCCAACAGGAACAGTATCTCGAACTGCTGTCGACGTTTGCCGAAGCCTACGTGACAGTGTTGGTCGCCGGCCCCCTGTTTATCATCACGACACTGGCTGTGATCGGGCTGGCTATCGAGGACACACTCCCGGTGATGCGGGTGATCACCTACGTCGGCATTCCGCTGGCGACGCTGGCGTTCATTGTCTACGTCGACAGCGTCACCGAGTCGACCGGAACGCTGGAACGAAACGACCCCGACGAGGAGCTACTCGATGCGGCGACAGCCCAACAGGCCCACCCCACGGCCGACGGCGGTACAGCAACCGACCGCTGGGCCGGCCAGCGGGAACGACTGGCGGTGTACGACCAGCTCGAACGGGCGTTGGGATGGGCAACACAGCCGTTCGAACTGGTGCTCCGCAATCCGACGATTACGTTTGCGGTGACCGTTCCGATCGGTCTGGCATGGGTTGTGCTGACCGTCGACGTCGGTTCGGTCGGTGTGTTCAGTTTGCTCGAAGCGTTCGTTCCACCGCTCACAGAGGCCGGAATCGGTATTCTCGGCGTCTACGCAGTGGTGTACGAGATTCAAAAGCGGCAGGCCAAAAGCATCGAAAAGGCGGTGCCGGACTTTCTCGACCGGTTTGCCAGCATCAACGATGCAGGCATGTCGATCGTCGAGAGCTTCGAGCGGGTCAAAGACAGCGATCTGGGCGGGCTCAGCGACGAGCTCGAACGCACATGGCGAGATATCAAATGGGGATCGGACCTCGAGACCGCACTCAAACGAATGGATCGACGAGTCGGCTCACCAGTTGTCACCCGCGCGGTCACGCTGTCGACCAACGCGATGGAGACCAGTGACGATGTCGCACCCGTCCTCGAAATCGCCGCCGACGAGGTCCGCTCCTCGCAGGTGCTCAGCCGCCAGCGTCGACAGACGATGTTGACCTACCTCGTCGTCATCTACGTTGCTTTCTTCGTGTTCCTCGGGATTATGGCCGCGCTGATGATCTCGTTTATTCCGGCCATCGAGGATGTGATGGCCCAACTGGCCGAAAGCACTGAGGGCGCAGGCCAGGGGCCAGCCAGCGGACTCATTGGTGGCAGCGAAGAGGTCAACATCAGCGGCTACGAGACGGTGTTTTTCCACGTCACGCTGGTTCAGGCGATCTGCTCGGGGCTGGTCGCCGGGCAACTCGGCCAAGGCTCGATCAAAGACGGTGTCAAACACGCCACCATCATGCTAATCATCACCTACATCGTCTTTACGATCCTCTGAGCAGTCGTTCAGCAGCCGGCAGCGAGTAGTCGACACCGCTTTGAGCCGCCGCCGTGAGATGAAGGCATGCCCGCCGATCTCATCGAAAAAACCGACCGCTACGAGCAGATGCTCGCCGACGCGCTGGCCGAAGCCGAACAAACTGCACCCGACGACACTCCGCTCGGCGAGTCCGCCTCCGACTGCCGAGAGATGGCCGAATCGTATTTGGAGGACGGTCGACACTTCCGCGAGAACGATGATCCGGTCAACGCGCTGGCATCGTTTTCGTACGGGTACGGCTGGCTGGATGCCGGCGTTCGGATGGGGCTGTTTTCGATTCCCGACGAGACGGAGCTGTTTACGACGTAG
>CAZOOU010000182.1:0-3226 GCA_964581495.1 uncultured Haloferacaceae archaeon | reverse complement strand
AGGACGTACTGGTCGACCGCGTCGCCAGGGGTGGGTGCGTCCTCAAGCTTGCAGCCGACGAATTTGCGGACCTCATCCCAGAAGGCGATCAGGTTCTGCTTGCGGTCGATTTCGACACAGAGCTCGACGTCCCGAAGGTTGTACTCAAGAAGTTTGGTCGGGTTCTGTTCCCAGAGATCACCGATATCACCCGAGTAGCGTTCCTTGCCGACGCCGAGTTCGGTTTCACCGACTGCGTCGAGTCGGTACGAATCGAGTTCGGTGAACTGCGTGCGTTTGTAGCCATAGAGCAGATCGAAGACGACGCGCCCTTTGATATCAGGGCCACCCCAGCCGGATCGCCATACCTCGTTCACGCGCGAGAGTCGATCAATCGAAAGGTCTCTGTCGGTGGTTTTGTCGACGACCTCCAGACGGTCAAGGAAGTACGGCGCGTCGAAATCCTCGAAGTTCCACCCTGTAAGCACGTCTGGATCGGTGTCTTCGATATACGCCACAAACTCGTCGAGCATTGCTGCCTCGGTGTCGTAGCTTCTGATCTCGACTGCAATATCGTCAGTGTACGGCTCGTACTCCGGTACGGTGTCCGGAATCTTGCCGTCGCCGTCGGGGGCCTCGTACAGCCAGAGGATGTACTGTTGGTCGAACGAATCATAACTGGTCAGACAGACGATTGGCTCTTCGCCGTCTTCGGGAAAGCCGCGGCGGTCGTCGACCTCGATATCGAAAATGTTCACCCGCAGGTCGCTGTCGACCTCCGCGGCGACGACCTCGGTGTGGGGGACCTGAATTGAGCCGTCGTCAAGCCGCCGTTCGGAGACCCGAACGCCACTGTTGATTCCCTTATCAATCAAAAATCGGTTCGGAAACAGGATGTCGGCCTCGTAGTGGTCGAACTCGTCGCGGATCTGGCCCACATCCCGCGGGGTTCGCCCGATGATCTTCGTGAGCTTCTCGCCACGAATACTTTCGAACGGGTCGCCGTTGGCGTCGACCTCACGGCTGTCGACGAGCGCGTCGTGTTCGTCTTCGGGCGGGGCGTCCAGCGACTCCGTTGGGACATAAAAATATGGTTCGAAGCCGAGCACGCGGACGTGTTCGTGGCTGCCGTCTGCGCGGCGGCCAAACACGTGGATGATCGGATGTTCGTCGCTGCCGTGGCCCTCGATGGTGTAGTCGACCTGGGTGACCATCAGCTCGACTGTGCCCTCGGAGTCGGGAAAGCGCGCGTCGTCGATGTCGACGACCTCGCTGACGCGTCCCCCGCCGTTGCCCGCGACAATCGCGGCTGCCTCGGCGGCCGTCCCGTCGGCGTCCGCCTCGTCCGCAGAGTCGCCAGCAGAAAACGTTGAGAGATCCGACTGTGTCATAGCGACCTCTTGTGCGGTCTCAATAAAAAGACCGGGCTTTCGACCCCGGAGTGGACGGACTGCCACATTCGGCGGGTCGGCTGGCAACGATCAGCCCAACAACAAGCTATTTACTGTGTCAAACGTTACCATGTATTGATTATGTCCACCCACGCAGACGATGCCCGGAGCGGTCATGCGGATACAACCGAACCAGCTGGTGTTGCGACCGTCGAATCGTACGAAGTCGACGGCGGCGTGGTCTTCTACGATGCTGAAAACCCACTTGCATGGGTCGAAACAACGCAGACAGTGACGCTCTCGGAGCTGGCGTAGAGCGCCGAGTTACTGTTTTCATACAGTCTGTATCGAACCGCGAATTCTTTTGGGCTGCCGACCCAACGGTTTCGTGTGCCCATCGATCCAGCCGACGGCGACGACGACTTCGTCGACCAGTGGGCAGACCCCGACTCGGATACCGTGGCGGCCGAACAGCCGTTCGGCGACCCCGAGGAGTCGGTTTCGATTCCGGAGGCTCCCTCAGTCAACAGCTACGAGTCCGACGGGTTCGATGCCGGCCAGTTGAGTAGCGATCTTTCGGACGTCGACAGCGATCTGCTCAATACGTTTGCGGTGAGCGTCCTGCTGACCAATGCTGGCGTGCTGTTGGTAAGCCTCGGTAGCCTGCTCATAATTTTCCGTGGGCAGTTCGAACTCGGTGGGGGACTTATTTTTGCAGGGACACTCGCCCTTCTTCGGGTCGGCCATCACTACCGCGCGTACAAGCGCGCCCGCGCTAAGGACGACTCCCAGGAAGCCGACAACGACTTGGAGTCCGATTCGAACTCTGACTCGGCATCGGATTCGGATGCAGACACGGACTCCGAGTCGGCGTCGGCCGCAGCAGAGACAGCCGACGAACCACCGGAGCACAATCACTAACTCGGGTGGATGCATTCGTATAGCTGAATGCAAACGGTCGCCGACTCCGAGGGAACTCACTATCTGCTCGTCAAACAGTCCAGCGACGCCAGCCTCGTTCGAGACCCCGAAACGGGAGCCGAACAGTATCTCGACAACGACCAGCTTACCGTCGTCGACGGCGAGTCACCACTGATTACCGCAGCCTCGGCGGTCGACCCGGCGGTCCGCCGGCTGCTCACTGCCACTCACGACGACCGCTCGCTTGGGCTTGTTGTCGAGTTAGTCGACTGCGGGCCGTGTTCGACGCTCGAACTGCTCGATGGCTACGGCCTGTGCGAGAGTGATCTCCACGGGCTGCTCGCTGAGTTTCGGGCAGCCGGCCTCGTCGACGAGGCGACCGCACAGGGCCGACGCGGCTACGATGCCACCGATCTCGCACACCAAGCGGTCGACCAGCTGCGCGGCTCCGGAACGGAGCGTTAGTCGTCGCCTACCTGCCCGAGGACGGCCAGATCGGCCTGATCGGTGTGGCTCACCGTCGACTGGTTGGTCGTCGGATTCTTTTCGACCGTAATTAGCTCGTCGGCCGCCCCCACGAGTTCGTCGTCGTGGCTAACGATGAGAATCTGGCGAACGCCGAAACCACGCATCTCTTCGACCAGGTCGACCAGCCGACCGACGTGGCCTGAATCCAAAAAGACGGTTGGCTCATCAAGGATGAGCGGCGGGGTGGGGGCTGCACCCTCGATCCCCTCCGCAAGTAGCCGGTAGATCGCACACCGAAGGCTGAGGTTGAACAGCGCGCGCTCGCCGCCCGAAAGCTGTTCAGGCTCTAAGGTCTGGTCGTCTTTCTGGTAGACGGTGAGCTCGTAGTTGCCATCGAGCTCGATATGCGAGTACGCATCGTTGCCGTAGACGAGATCGAACGTCTCGTTGAGCATGCGTTCGAGGCT
>CAZOOU010000181.1:0-3242 GCA_964581495.1 uncultured Haloferacaceae archaeon | reverse complement strand
GTGGCGTCGACGAATCGTTGTGTCGGATCGCGTTATCAAGCAGGCTGCGAAGGACGATCTGGAGCTGATCGTTCGCGCTAACGGTCAGTTCGGACGGGACGTCGACCGTAATCGACGCCGTCTCGAAGAGCGCCTCACAGTTCGCACCCACATCCTCAGCCAACGGCTGGAGCGCAACCGGCCCGACCGCGGCGGTCTCGCCCAGTACGCGTTCGATGGTTTTTGCCTCCTCGCTGAGCCGCGAAAGGTTCTGGGCGGTTGTTTTGATTTTGCGTGCGGCCTGCTGTGTTTGCGTATCCTCCGTTTGGTCGATGATTCTGGTTGCCATCCCCAGAATAACCGTGAGATCGTTCCGCAGATTGTGACGGAGCACCCGGTGAAGCACGTCGAGATGTTTGTCCCGCTGGAGTTCGTCGGTGATATCCGAGTAGATCGCAAACCCGTAATCGTCGTTGTACGGCACGCCACGGTAGATGAACTTCCGCTCGCCGTCGCCGGTCATCCGTTCGACGACCGCTGCGTTCGACCTGCCGTCGTCCGTGCGCTGGTCGAACTGTTCGGCCTCCTGTTGTTTCGCCTCGGGGACGATCAGGTCGTTCAGCGGTTCGTCGACGACCGGTGTGGACTCGTCGACGAAGACGTCCTGAAACGCATCGTTGGCGTCCCGAATAACCGGCTGGCCGTCGACGAGTTCGAATTTGACCACCGGGTCGGCGAGCGATTCGAACAGATGTCGAAAACAGCCAGTCGAGTGTTGTGTCGACTGCATCGGCTGGCTATGATTTCCCCCATTCAGTTTTGACAGCGCGTGCGGACGAACTGCCCCAGGTGGTCCGACGCAGCCGACTCAAACACACCATCGCCGTGCTGATAGCTTCGTCAGTAGGTTGGCTTTTCGGTCGTGTCACATTCACTCCAAGAATAATATTTTAGAGATAATAAAGTTATTGATGGGATTTGTAATAGAAGTGTGTGGTGTTTCGAGAAAATACTAGCAGTGTTTGGTGACGTAGTGAAAAAGAGCTAGATATTGTAATATCTAGCGATATATTATGATGTTCCGAACGTATTTGCGATTGTTACTGTAACAGAGGGTCTAACTCCGTCCGCTGTGGGCTGAGTCGTCGGTGTGAGGCTACTCACCCGGCGAACTCGGCTTCGGCAACCCGGACGACAACCGTTTTGTCGACATCGCGCAGGTCGTAGCTCGGCACCGAGTCGGTTACGCGCGTAACGTACATCGGTTCGACGAGGCGGTTGTCTTCGAGCCCAAACACACAGAGCAGTTGGTCGGTTTCTTCGGGCGGCAGCTTGCGGTCTCTGACTGCGGTTGCCAGCTCCCGGGAGAGCCACTCCGATTCGCTGATCGAGGGCTCTTTGATCAGCGCGTACTCGACGAACCGGACCAGATACCAGTTGAGATCGTTCAAAAGCGAGACGGCTGCACCCAGACTCACTGTTTCGAGTCCCAGCGCGTTTTCGAACGGCTCGGAAAGTTCGTAGGTCGACAAAGCGGCCCGAGAGGTCTCACGGGAGAGCAGTTCATACTGGAGGTCGACGTCGTCGGCCCCGATGAGACAGACACGTGTCACACCCGAGTGGAGTCGACCGCCGAGTAAATCGGTTTGGGTTGGCTCTCATGCCGGCGGCCTCAGGCCTCGCGGAACTCGAAGCGCGCGCCGCCGCTGGCCGACTCGGTGAGCGTTGCCTCCCAGCCGTGGGCCTGTGCGATTCGGCGGACGATCGCCAACCCCAGGCCACTGCCTGAGCCGCTGCCGGTTTCGCCGGCCTCGAACAGTTGCTCGCGGCTCGCTTCGGGCACTCCCACACCGTCGTCTTCGATATAAAAGCCGTCGTCCAACTCGCCGACAGTGACCGTGATCGCTGGCTGCGCGGTCGACGCCGAGCCGTCCGCAGCAGTGGTGTCAGTGTCCGATGCAGTCGTCTGGTCGGCTGGTCGACCGTGCTCGAGACTGTTCCGAAACAGGTTCTCGAAGAGCCGCTTGAGCCGATCCTCGTCGGCTTCGATTTCGCGTGAACTCTCCACGCTCAGTGCCGCGTCCGATCCACCCGCAGTTTGCCATGCACTGTTGGCAATCGCTTCGATATCGACCGGCTCGGGGTCGGTGACCTGGTGGCCACCGCGGGCCAGCGCCAGCGAGTCGTCGATGATTTCGGTCATCCGCTCGTGGGCAAACTCGATCTGGTCGACGTGTTCTTCATCGAGATCGTGGCTTGCCTTCAACAGCTCTATCCGTCCACGAGCGACCGTCAGCGGGCTTCTGAGATCGTGGCTGACGATGCTGGCGAACTCTTCGAGCCGTTCGACCTGGCGTTCGAGCTGCTGTTCGCGCCGCCGGGTTCGCTGGCGTTCGACATCATAAAACCCGAACGCCAACCCGATTACGGCTCCGCGTGCGAGACCCGAATTCAGCGTCTGTAGCTCACGGTGGAGGGTCAACCCCTCTTCGAACTGCGTGTACAGCGTCAGAAACTCGAAACTGCCGACCGCCAGCCCGCCGCCGAGACACCATGCGGTCAGCCGAATCATTGCAGCGTCGTCCGAGCGATCAGCCCACGCCCAGTAGCTCGAGCCGACCAGCAGTGCAGAGAACAAAAGCGGAACGACCGCGTCGGTCACAAACACTAATTCGCTTGTCGACTCGCTGGTGACGATGAACCAGAGTGTCAACGAGGCGGTAGCAATGCCGAGACCGGCAATCACGCCCGCACTGAGGCGGCGTCGCATCTACCTGAACTGGTGATCCGACGCTCAAAAGAATACTGCTTCGTGTAGACTATCTAGAATGTTGAAATGTCGCCGTCGATGACCTGTCGGGTGATGTCTGTCACATCGGCCAGCTCGCGGTCGACGATGGCGCGGATTTCGGCTTCGACATCGCTGACTTCGACGCCCTCGTCGGTGACGACCTGGGTGTCGGCGACGTGTGGCTGGTCGATGGGTTTGCCGATCTGGCTCAGCAGGCGAATCTGGAGATCACGAATGCCATCGACCTCGTCGACGACTGCTTCGGCGATCTCAGTCGAGAGGAGATTGTAGATCTTGCCGATATGGTTGACGGGGTTTTTGCCGGAGGTGGCCTCCATGCTCATCGGCCGGTTCGGCGTAATAAGGCCGTTGGCGCGGTTGCCCCGCCCAACCGAGCCGTCGTCGCCCTGTTCGGCAGAGGTGCCGGTGACGGTGAGATAGATCGAGCCCTCGTCGAGATCGTCGGCCGTAT
>CAZOOU010000180.1:0-3249 GCA_964581495.1 uncultured Haloferacaceae archaeon | reverse complement strand
TGGCCTGCGAGGCCCAGCTCGAACGCGCCATCGAACACTACGTCAGCCGCGGCGGCCTCGACATCGAGGGGTTGGGTCCAGAGCGCATCAGCCAGCTCCGGGAGGCGGGCCTGCTCGATTCGCTGGCCGACCTCTATCGGCTCACGCCACTGCATCTCACCGGCTTAGAGGGGTGGGGCGCGAAAAGTGCGCAGAACCTCCTTGAGGAGATCGACGACGCCCGAGAGCCGCCGCTGGATTCCTTTTTAACCGCGCTGTCGATTCCGGATGTGGGTGGGTCGACCGCGAGCGCGCTCGCCCGCGAGTTCGGCTCGCTTGATGAGCTTATCAATGCCGACCGCGAGGAGCTGGAAACGGTCGACGATGTCGGCCCAATCGTCGCAGGCAAGATCCGGGACTTTTTCGAGAGCGAGCAGAACCGTGCCGCGCTCGACGAGCTGCTGGAGGCGGGCGTCGACCCCGAGTCGGTCGAGACTGACGCCGGTGGCGACCAACTCGACGGGCTCACGTTCGTCTTTACTGGCTCGTTGTCGACCGCGCGAAGCGAGGCCCAGGATCTCGTCGAAGCCCACGGCGCGAACGCAACCGGCAGCGTCTCTGGGAACACGGATTATCTGGTCGTCGGCGAGAGCCCTGGCCAGCGCAAGCAGGATGATGCGGACGCAAACGACGTGCCGATTGTCGACGAAGACGCGTTTGCAGAGCTGCTCGCTGAGCACGGAATAACGTGGCCACCGGCGGAAGAAACCGGCCAGATGACGTTATAAATCGCGTCGCTCGAAGACGAGCAGTCCGGCAAGCGGCGCGGCAAGCAGCCAGAACAGCAGCATCGCCAGCGCCGACAGCTGCAGACTCGCCGTGTCGCCGCTCATGAACTCGCCGGCCAACAGCGCGCCCGTCAGTCCCGAATACGCCGAGGAGGGGTTAGCCAAAAACAGCATGTTGCCGACTGTCTCGCTCGTCAGCGGCACCCACTCAGGCAGCGAGGCAATCGCCATCTGCAGGCGGAACTGAATCCCGTTCCAGAAGGGTACAAAGAGGAAGTACAGCCCAATCGCCCCACCAAGGGCGATCCGCTGGGAGGGTGCGGCCGCCGACCAGCCGACCGCGATCGCGACAAACACCGAGGCCAACAGCGCGACCAGCAGCGTATAGCCCAGATACGCGCCGATTTCGAGGGAAAACGGCCCGATAGCGAGCACGATTGCGGGCAGAACGAAGCCGGCGATAATCGCCGTCGACAGCGCGGCAGATCGACCCGCCACTTTGCCGAACACCACATCGCCCCGCGAGTGTGGCAGCGACAGTAGTAGCTTGATAGAGCCGGATTTCCGCTCGCCAGTCACCGCGTTGTAGGCGACGACGAGCGCGATCAGTGGCACGAGCGTGCCGACGAACAGATCGCCAGCCAACTGGAGAATCGCGTTTGCGCTCACCTCCTCGCCTGGTCCTGGTCGGACGAAGTAGGCCATCGCCGAGATGAGCAGGACGAACACCGCAGTCAGCCCGACGAGCCACCGCGAGCGGATCGAATCCTCGAAATCCTTCCGGGCGACGACGAGCCAGCTCATTGGTTGCCCTCCGGTGTCGGCGGTTCCGGCGTTGATCCTGTCTCCCCACCCTCTTTCTCGACAACGCCCTCGCCGTCAGTGTATGAGAGGAACAGCTCTTCGAGCGAAGTCGACTCGGTCTCGATATCCTGGATTTCAATGCCGGCTTCGCTCAGCGTCGAGATCACCTCGGTTTTCGCGCCCGACTCACAGGAGACGGTGACCATCGAACCGTCGACGGCGGCTCCCGAAACACCGTCCAGCGCGCGGACGGCGCCGAGATCGTCGTCGGTGGCGTCGTCGACGGTCAGAATCAGGGTCTCTTCGCTGTCGGTGTCGGCCCGCAGCCCCTCGATGCTGTCTTCGGTGACGAGCTCGCCCTCGTGGAGAATCCCGACGCGGTCGCAGACAGCCTCGACTTGGCCGAGCACGTGGCTCGAAAAGAAAACGGTCGCCCCGCGGTCGGCCTCGCGTTCGACGATCTCGCGCATCTCTTTGGCCCCACCAGGGTCGAGCCCCGAGGAGGGTTCGTCTAAGATTAGGAGTTCGGGCTCGCCCACCAGCGCCATCCCCAACGCGAGTCGCTGGCGCATTCCTTTTGAATACCCGCCGGCGTTGCGG
Source organism: uncultured Haloferacaceae archaeon (assembly GCA_964581495.1). GTDB lineage: Archaea > Halobacteriota > Halobacteria > Halobacteriales > Haloferacaceae > Halohasta. The sequence goes on along the minus strand of CAZOOU010000180.1, from coordinate 1,078 downwards.
TCGGCGGCGTCGCTGAGCCCGACTCGGTCGAGAATCTCGTCTGGATCGTCGTCGACGTCTTTCGACTCGATGGCGAACTCGATGTGCTTGCGGCCCGAAAGGCGGCTGTAGACGTCGAACCCTTCAGGGAGGACGCCGATCCGTTCCCGGAGGTCAGCCCCGGCCGTGTCGACGGGTTCGCCCAGCACCTCGACGGTGCCCTCGGTGGGGCGAACGAAATCAAGCAGCATATTGATCGTCGTTGATTTGCCCGCGCCGTTGGGGCCCAAAAAGCCGTAGATCTCGCCCGACTCGACGGAGAGATCCAGCTCACGGACGGCGACCACGTCGCCGAACCGCTTTGTGACCGTGGAGAGCTGTATTGCTGACATCTACAGGGGATTGGTTCGGTTGCCGATAAAACGTTGCGGCTCGTCGGCCCACTCCCGTGTCGACGCCTCGGGCGGGCGAAAAAAGCGGAACCGACTTATCATCTCCGGCTGACCTGTTAGACAGTCGTGAATAGCGTGCTGTTCGTCGCTCTCTGGCTGTTTGTCGCAACCAATCTGGACACGCTCGTCGTCGTCAGCGCGTTTTGTGCCGACAACGACTACACGGTGTGGGAGGTGTTTGTCGGCCACTACGTGGGATTTTGTCTCGGGCTTGCGGCGGCGGTCATCGGAGCCACGATTGCCGCCGAACTGCTCGCCGAGTGGACGTTTCTGCTGGGAATCGTCCCGCTCGGACTCGGTCTGTGGGGGCTGATTCGTCGACCGCCCGAATCGAGTATCGAAGCCTCCCCGGTAGTTCCCAACAGCCTCGGTCGAATCGGGGTGGTGACGGTGACTGCGGTCGGCCTCAGCGGTGAGAACATCGCGGTGTACATCCCGTTTTTCGCCGATCTCTCGACGAGCGAGCTGGCGGTCGTTGTCGGCGTCTATCTGCTCGGGGCTGCTGCTGTCTTCGGTGCTGGCTTGCTGGTGGTCTACCGGGTTGCCACCGACGGCATTCCGGAGCAGGTCGACCGCTGGCTCGTTCCGAGCGTGCTTGTGGTGATCGGCAGCTACGTGATCGTGACTGGTGTGGTCGTGGGGTAGGT
>CAZOOU010000179.1:0-3278 GCA_964581495.1 uncultured Haloferacaceae archaeon | reverse complement strand
CCGGCAACAGCGGCGAGGTGACGATGATCTTTACGGGCTCGATGCTCGGCTTCGGGCTCGTCATCACGCCGATTCAGATTCTCTGGATCAACGTCGTCACCGACGGGATTCCCGCGCTGTCGATGGGCGTCGACCCGGCCGCCGAGGATATCATGGAACGCGATCCGCGGCCACCCGAGGAGGGTGTGATCACCGACCGAATCGTGACCTCGATTGTGGGGATTGCGATCTTTATGACGCTCTGTCTGCTACCGCTGTTTTATGTCCACTGGCGTGCCGGCGACATCGTTCTCGCCCAGACAATGGTGTTTACCGGGTTTGTTGTCATGGAGATCGTCCGCATTCAGGCGATCCGGTTCCGGTACGGGCTAGGTATCTTTTCGAACCGGTGGCTGGTGGCTGCAGTCTGTACGGCGGTTGCCCTCCAGTTGCTGGTGCTCTACACATCTATTGGCCAGACGCTGTTTCGTGTCGAGCCGCTGTCGCTGATCCACTGGGCCCAGATCGGGATCGCGGCGGCTGCGTTTTCGCTGCTGATGGTGCTTTTCGTGATGGTCCAAGACCGGTATTTCGACCGCTACTGAGGCCGTCGACGACTCGTCGGTGGCGTCGCTGTCGGCATTCTCCGGCTTCTTTCAGCCGAACGGCCAACTGTGTTTACCCACTGCTGTCTCGATTGGCTCGCTATGGAGACGACCGACACCTCCACTGATCTCCTTGATCCGGACCGAATCGCCCTCATCGGTGCAACCGACAGAGCGGGTTCGGTTGGTCGAGCCCTCCTTGAGAACCTCTCGACGTTCGACGGCGAGCTGTTGCCGGTCAATCCGAACCGGCAGGAAGTCCTCGGCATGGCGTGTTATGACTCCGTTGGCTCCGTTTCTGCGCCGGCCAGCGTCGACCTCGCGGTCGTCGCCGTTCCGGCTCCGGCCGTCGTCGAAACCCTCCGGTCGGTCGGCGAACAGGGAATCAGGAATGTCGTCGTCATCTCGGCGGGCTTTAGCGAAACCGGCCCGGAGGGCCACCAGCGCGAAGCCGATCTTGTTGCGGTCGCCGAGGAGTACGACATGGATCTGGTTGGCCCCAACTCCGTCGGCGTCATGAGCACGTCGACGGGACTGGATGCCACGTTTCTGCAGGGCTACCCACCGGAGGGCTCGCTGTCGCTGATGAGCCAGTCGGGCGCGTTCATTGCGGCGGTCATCGGCTGGGCACTCCAGCACGATATCGGTTTTAACAACCTCGTTTCGCTGGGCAACGAGGCCGTCCTCGACGAGACGGAGTTCATTGCCCGGTGGGACGACGACCCCAACACCGATGTCATTCTCATCTACATCGAGGACGTCGACGACGGCCAACAGTTCATCGAGGCCGCCCGCGAGGTGACCGACCACACCCCGATTGTCGTGCTCAAATCCGGCCGCACCGAGGCTGGAGCCGCCGCCGCAAAATCACACACCGGCTCGATGGCTGGCAGCGAAGACGCATACCAGGCCGGCTTCGAGCAGGCCGGCGTGCTCCGGGCGATGACGATTCAGGACGTCTTCGACTACGGCCAGGTGCTTGCCGGCCAGCCGCTGCCCGACAAAAACGCCGTTGGGGTCGTTACCAACGGTGGTGGCCCTGGGGTGTTGACAACCGACGCCGTCGACGACTCGCGGCTCGACCTCGCCGAGTTCAGCGCGGAGACCTGCGAGCAGCTCGTCGACGCGCTTCCCGACGCCGCCGAGATCGCCAACCCACTCGATATCATCGGCGATGCGGATCTCGGCCGGTTTCGTGAGGCGATCAGTGCCGTGTTGGCCGACGAGTCGGTCGGCAGTGCGGTTGTGCTGTCGGTCCCGACTGCACTCTACGACTTCGAGGAGTTGGCCGACATCATCGGTGAGCTCCAGGCAGCCCACGACAAGCCAGTTGTCGCCTGTCTGATGGGCGGCGAGCCGGCCGACCAGGCCGCCGAGACGATCAAACCGTTCGGCATTCCGACTCATTTCGACCCCTCGCGGGCGGTCGCAGCTCTCGAAGCACTCGCCGACTACAGCGCGATCACCGAGCGTGTCTACGAGCAGCCGACCGAGTTCGATGTCGACCGCGAGCGCGCGGCCGAGATTCTGGCCCAGACGGTCGACCGGGACGTCGACCAGCTCGGCGTCGAAGCAATCGAACTCCTCGACGCCTACGGGATTCCCACACCCGAAGGTGAGGTCGTCGAGAGCTCCGATGAGGCCGAGGCAGTCGCCGAGGAGATTGGCGGCCCCGTTGCCATGAAAATCGTCAGCCCGGATATCGTCCACAAATCCGACATCGGCGGCGTCGAGGTCGGCGTCCCACTCGACGACGTTGTCGACACCTACGAAACGTTGCTGGATCGCGCAGCGAGCCACGATTCGGCGGCCGACATCCTGGGCGTCCGCATCGAAGCGCTCGTCGACCCCGACGAGCACACCGAAACCATCGTTGGCGCGACTCGTGATCCGCAGTTCGGCCACCTGCTCATGTTCGGCTTCGGTGGCATCTTCGTCGAAATCTTCGAGGATACCGCCTTCCGGATCGCACCCGTCAGTCGCCGGGAGGCCGAAGCGATGACCGAGGAGATCCAGGCCGCACCGATGCTTCGCGGGGCCAGAGGTCGACGCCCGGCCGACATCGAGGCGGTTGTCGAGACCATCCAGCGACTCTCCCAACTGGTCGTGGACTTCCCGTCGATCACCGAACTCGACGTCAACCCGCTTGTCGTCGCTCCCGACGAGGTGGTCGCGGTCGACGTCCGGCTCACCGTCGACAGGGACGAACTCACGACGCCGGAGTAGTCGGCTCGGTGGCCGATGCAGGAGTTATAGCCACTGTTTTAGCCGCTGAACGAGCCCGGCGTCGACCGTTTGGGTTCGTCCAGTAGCGCGCTCAGTTCCGGCTGACTGGGTTGTGGGTGCTGTGGCGGCCGCCGTTTCGAGCTCCGAGATCACCCGTTCGTAGCGGTCGACGATTCGCTGCTTGTCAGCCTGATGGCGTTCTAGCTGTAACCGGAGCGACTCGACCTGGGATTCGAGCTGCCGGTTTTCGGCGCTGAGACGCTCGATCTCTGCGTGGGGAGCCGCTCGTGAGCGTCCGGTACCGTCTGCCGAGTCAGCAGGTCGCGTGTGACTGTTGCTCCGTGGAAACGTTCGACCCGCCCGGCGTTCGGTCTGGACTGTCCCGGTCGGCAGATTCGATGACCACATACTCAGAGGTTAACCCACAGACTCAAAAAAGCGCGTCAGACCGCCGCAAGACGCCGATAT
>CAZOOU010000178.1:0-3287 GCA_964581495.1 uncultured Haloferacaceae archaeon | reverse complement strand
ACCACGATCACAGTGACCATCACCACGACGACCACGAGTCGACCGGGTTTCTCGGTGGGATTCGCGGTCGACTGCCTGGCGGCGGGCATATGCACCCAACCCGCGAACACGCCGAACAGGGGTTGATGACTCTCGGTCTTACTGCACTCGTACTCGGCTTCGCCCACGAAGAGCCGATTCAGATTCTGGCGATCTGTGCCGGAACCGACTTTTGTCTCGAACTGATGTTGCTGTACTCGCTGGCAGTGATCGGGGCGATCCTTGCGCCCACCCTGCTGTTGATCGCTGGCTACGAGCACCACCAAGCAAAAATCAAGCAGTACACGCCCTACCTGCCGACGCTTACCGCAGTTGTGCTCATCGCCGTTGGACTTGCGTTCATCGGTGGAATCTTTTAGCTGATTCTAGGCGGTAAGCCCCCTTCCTCAAGGAGCGAACGGCGCAAGCCGTGAGCGAGTAGGGTGGGGTATTTCACCGAACCGAGTCCAACAGGAGTTTCTGTTCGACCCGCTTGACCTCGTGTTGGACATCCCGGACGGCGTCGATGTTTGCGCTAATCGAACTCACGCCCTGTTCGACGAGGAAGGTGACCATCGCTGGCTTCGAGGCCGCCTGCCCACAAATACTCGTGTCGACGCCCAACTCACGGCAGGTCTCGATCGTTGATTCGATCAGCGAAAGCACGCCAGGGTGCAGCTCGTCGAACCGGTCGACGACGTACTCGTTGTTTCGGTCGACTGCCAGCGTGTACTGGGTCAGATCGTTAGTGCCGAAGGAGACGAAATCGATGCCTGCCGCAGCGATTTCTTCGATAAGCAGCGCGCTGGCGGGCGTTTCGATCATCACGCCCCAGCGAGCCTTTTCGGGGTCGATACCGACCGCCTCCAGATGAGCTCTGGCCCGCTCGACGTCTTCGGCGTCGTTGACCAGCGGCAACATGAGCTCGACGTTGTCGTAGCCGACATCGAAAAGCCGGCTGAACGCGGCGAGTTCACACCGGAACGGCTCGGGTTTGTCGAGACTCCGGCGAACCCCACGATACCCTAACATCGGATTGTGTTCGTGTGGCTCGTCGCTGCCGCCTTTGAGCTCGCGGAACTCGTCGGTCGGCGCGTCGAGCGTTCGGGCACGAACCGGCCGCGGGTAGAACTCCTCGGCGACCGTCCGAATACCGTCGACGAGTTCGTCGATGTAGGCCTCCTTGCCGTGGTCGGCGATATACTGCTCGGGCGTTTTGCCCAGCGAGATCACCATGTGTTCGATGCGCAGGAGGCCAACGCCGTCGGCCCCTGTCGCCGCGGCGCGTTCGGCGGCCTCGGGAATCGAGAGGTTGACTTTGACCTCCGTGGCGGTCATCGGTTTGACCGGGGTCTGCGGGCGGACCGATTCGACTGGATCGGGCTGGATCGCCGGCTCGTCGGCGTCGGTCGGCCCGCCAGCACGGACCACGCCCATATCGCCGTCGACGGTCACGAGTTGGCCGTCACTCAGTACCTGTGTGGCATCCCGCGTGCCGACGACCGCCGGCACACCCATCTCCCGGGAGACGATCGAGGCGTGCGAGGTCATCCCACCCTCGTCGGTGATGATGGCGGCGGCGCGTTTCATCGCGGGCACCATATCGGGCATCGTCATCTTGCTGACGATGATGTCGCCCTCTGTCACCTGGTCGAGGTGGTCGAGTTTTTTAACGATCCGGACCGCCCCCGACCCGGTGCCGGGGCTTGCGCTGACTCCTGTGACCAACACGTCGCCGTCTTCGTCGGCCGATCCCGCTTCGGCCCGTGAGGCCTCCTGTTGCTGGTCGTCCGAGAGCCCGCCGTCGACGGTGGCCTCGGCTGCTGGCTCTGCGGCCGCGCCCTCGGCGTTGATCGTCGTAATCGGCCGGGACTGCAGCATGAAGACCTCTCCGTCCACGATGGCCCACTCGACGTCCTGCGGTTCGCCGTAGTGGTCCTCGACAATCCGTCCGAGGTCGACGAGCGTTTCGATTTCCGCATCAGCAAGCACGCGGGCGGTTCGATGCTCGTCAGGAACCGACTCAAGTGCGGTCTCGCCCGTTTGTGAGTCTTTGATCATCTGCTGTTTTTTGTCGGCGATCGTCGACTCGACGACCGTCGCTGTGTCGGGGTTGATGACGTAGTGGTCCGGCGAAACGGCACCAGAGACCACGGCTTCGCCGAGCCCCCAGGCGGATTCGACGATCATCTGGCGGTCGCCCGTCGAGGGGTGGCGGGTGAACAGCACGCCGGATTTCTCGGCGTCGACCATCTGCTGGACGACAACTGCGATGTCGACCGTCTCGTGGTCGAACCCCTGGTTGGCCCGGTAGTGGACCGCGCGCTCGGCGAACAGCGAGGCCCAACACTCCTTGACTCGTTCGATCAGGTCGGCTTCGGTGACGTTGAGAAACGTCTCGTGTTGGCCCGCAAACGAGGCATCCGGCAGGTCTTCGGCGGTCGCTGACGACCGGACGGCGACAAACGGCTCGCCGCCCTCGGTGTCGTCGCTGTCGGCTGTTCGAGTGCCGAGTTCTCGATAGGCCGTGATAATGTCTTGTTGGACTGAGTCGGGAACCGGTGTCTCGCGGATCAACTCCCGTGCCGCGCGGGCTGCCTCGGCGATTGCCGCGGAGTCGTCGGGGTCGGTCGCCAGAATCTCTTCGAACAGTTCGGTTTCGATGCCGGCGGTTTGGAGAAAGGTGCGGTACGTCTCGGCGGTGACGACAAAGCCAGGCGGGACGGGGAGCCCGGCGTCGGTGAGTTCTCCCAGCGAGGCTCCCTTGCCGCCGACCGCCTCGATGTCCGTCGACCGTGCATCTTCGAGCCAGAGGGTAGTCATAGTCCAGTGTACTATTATGTTGACAGCCAGAAAAAACCATATCTAAAATTAATGAATATTCCCACTCGACGCAAGATATCACAGTCCGAACTGTGTGTGGAGTACGTACTGGGTGGGTTTCTGCAGCGGGTTGCCCACAAGAATCGGTGCCTGCGGATCGTCAGCTTAGGAAACAGTTCGGCAACGGACCGGCAAGCAACCCAGGATCGTCGAACTCGGATCGGCTGTTAGTAGAACTCTCGAACCAGATCCGTCGCGTCTTCGGGCGCACCGTCGGGAATCTCGGCCATGTTTTCGGTGACGCCGTGGGCCTGCTCGTAGGATGGCGCACCCTCGTTTTGGTAGAGCACACCCTGGTACTCTTTGTCCATATCCATGATGATCTCCTTGGCCGCGTCGTAATCAGTCCGGTCGTGGTCGGTGTCGGCGACATCAACCAGCGAATC
>CAZOOU010000177.1:0-3298 GCA_964581495.1 uncultured Haloferacaceae archaeon | reverse complement strand
AGGTAAGCGAAACAGCCAGCCCCTTGCCGGCCCGCTCGAACGCGGTGTCGAACGGCTCGGATCGCTCGATCATCGTCTGTCGACACCAGGCGGCTCCGCGGTCGCTGGCCTGATACACGGCGCGCGACTCGATTTCGGTCGGATGAAGCTGTAGCTCTATCAGTGTGCCACTGTCGTCGACGACGAGTTCGAACAAAAAGCTCCGGTCGTTTCGATCCGTGGGATCGACCGCATAATCGTCGACGAAGTCGCCCATGTCGTAGCAGACGACAGTTGGCGACTCACCGCGGTCGAGCAGCTCAACCCCCTGAAACAGGTGGGCACTGTGGCCGGCGACGAGATCAACGCCCCAGTCGGCGAGCCGGCGGGCAACCTGGTGGTGGCTCTTTTTTGGATGGGTTCGGTTGTTCGGCCCCCAGTGGAGCGACGCAACCAGGATGTCCGGATCGAACCGCGTTTTGGCTCTGTCGACGGCCTCGCTGAGGACGGCCATCGACTGGTCATCGTCGGGGTCGAACTCGACGTGAGCAGTCCCAGGACGGTCGGTAGTCGCTGCATACTGTGGTGTGTTGTCAGTGAACGCGACAACGGCGACTGTCAGCCCGCGGCAGTCGACTGCGATGGGTTGGCGGGCAGCCTCCAGGCTGCGGCCCGCGCCGACCGTCTCGATGTCGGCCGCAGCCAACTCGTCGAGTGTTTCTTCGAGCGCGCGGTGCCCGAAATCCACCGCGTGGTTGTTGGCGAGCGAACAGCAGTCGACCGTCGCCGCCCGAAGCGCGGCCGTCGACCACTCGGGGTCGGCCCGAAAATGGAACCGTCGACCGGGAGATGGCTCGCCGGAGGTCGCCAGACAACATTCGAGATTGACAAAGAGGCCGTCAAGACCGCGGAGCGTCGGCTGGAGGTTCCCCCACACTGCCGCCGGCGATCGCTGGCTCTCGCGGTAGACGGCATCTACCTGTCGACCAAGCATTACGTCACCAGTAAATCCGAGGCGGTGGGTGGCGGCCATACGTGGTGTATGTCACCACAGACCAAATCGTTCATCCATGGTTGCGGCCGTCCACAGGTTGGTTTAACGCTCGACAGTCAGGAACGTCTGTATGGGTTCGACGAGCGAGAACGACTGTCGACCGACAGGTGGAGTTAAGGACCACTCTACCCGAATCCACCGTATGAACGGTGGTCGACGGTGAGCGAACTGGTAACGTTCGGCGAGACGATGCTCCGGCTCTCGCCGCCGCGGGGCCAGCGACTCGAAACCGAGGGGTCGCTCGACGCGCAAGTAGGCGGTGCAGAAAGCAACGTTGCGGCCGCGGCGGCCTGTCTCGGCACCGACGCGACGTGGCTCTCAAAGCTCCCCGACAACCCACTGGGTCGACGGGTGGTCCGATCACTCCGGAGCCACGGCGTCAGCCCCAACGTCGTCTGGGACGACAGCTCCGACGCGCGGCTTGGGACGTACTATCTCGAACGGGGAGCCGACCCGCGCGGGACGACTGTGGTCTACGACCGGGCGGGAGCCTCGATTACGACCGTCGAGCCGGGCGAACTGGATTTGTCGGTCTTCGAGCCGGCCTCGATTTTCCATACGACCGGAATCACCCCTGCGCTGTCGGCGTCGGCCCGCGAGACAACAGCTGAGCTGCTCGCGGCGGCTGGTAAAGCCGGTGTCACCCGGTCGTTCGATCTCAACTACCGCTCGAAGCTCTGGTCGCCCGCCGAGGCTCGCGACTGTTACGAATCGCTGCTCGGCGCGGTCGACCTGCTTTTCGCGCCGGTTCGAGATGCCCGCAACGTCCTGGAGTACGACGGCGATGCCGAATCAATTGCCTACCGGCTGGCTGATGACTACGGCATTGAGACGGTGGTCGTCACGCGCGGCTCGACCGGCTCGCTGGCGTACACCGACGGACAGGTCGTCGAACAAGGGGTCTTGGAGTCCGAGACGATTGATGCAATCGGCACTGGCGACGCCTTCGTCGGCGGCGTGCTCGCCGAACTGCTCGCCGGCAGCGATATCGACCGGGCACTTGAGTATGGGGCGGCTACCGCCTCGCTCAAGCGTACCGTCGAGGGTGACGTACTCGTGACGACGCGCACGGAGGTCGAAGCCGCGCTTGCCGAGTCGACCGACGGCATCTCGCGGTGAGGTACAGCGGGCGCACACGGCACACACTGCTTTAGGCGTCCGGCTCGTCTGCCCGCCTATGCATGTCATGGTAATCGGTGCCTACGGGAGTGCCGGCTCGGCGGTCGCCGACCGGCTCGTCGACCACGTCGGCGACGCAGTCGACCAACTGACGCTTGTCGACGACGGCGAGCCGGGCGGGGGGCTCTGTATTCTCAACGGCTGTATGCCCTCGAAAGAGGTGCTGTCGGCCGCAGCCCACCGGTTTCAGATGCGCGCGGACGACCGACTCATCGGCGAGCCGCCGGCAATCGATCTCCAACGGGTCGTCGACCGGAAAAACGGCCACGTCGAGAGCTTTGCGGCCCACCGCCGGCGTTCGATCCAGGAGATGGGCGAGCGCGATGGTGTCGAGTTCATCCACGAGACCGCCCGGTTCGTCGATGATCGGGTTGTCGAGGTCGACGGCCAGCGATATGAGCCCGACTACGTCGTCGTCGCCACGGGCTCGTCGCCGAACATTCCGGATCTGCCCGGCATGAGCGAGGTCACCTACCGGACGAGCAAGGACGTACTCGACGCGACTGAACTCCCCGAATCGGGCGTCGTTATGGGATTCGGGTATATTGGCGTCGAACTCGTGCCGTATCTCGCCGAAGCAGGCGTCGACCTCACTGTGATCGAACACGACGACCGCCCCATCGACGAGGCCGACCCCGAGTTCGGCGATTCTCTCCTAGAGCTCTACCGCGAGGCGTTCGGTATAGACATCCTAACTAATACGTATGAAAAGCGGCTCGAATCGACCGACGAGGGTGTTCGGCTTCACGTCGAGCAGGGCGAGGGCGAAGACAAAACGGAGCGAGCCATCGACGCCGAGGAGCTGTTTTTGTTCACTGGCCGCCGACCTACCCTCGATCCGCTTGGGATCGACAACACCGCAATCGACCCCCAGCAGGGGTGGGTCGACGACACCATGCAGTCAGTCGACGACGATCGCGTGTTCATTGTCGGTGATGTCAACCAGAAGGAGCCGATTCTCCACGTTGCCAAAGAACAAGGATTTCTCGCAGCCGACAACATCCTGAACCACCACGCAGGCACGGAGCTGACCGAGTACCACAACATCCACCACCACGTCATCTTTTCGGGCGCGAGCGTCTTCCC
>CAZOOU010000176.1:0-3299 GCA_964581495.1 uncultured Haloferacaceae archaeon | reverse complement strand
GCGCCCGAATAGTCGAACTCTGCGGCCTGTCCGATCTGAATCGGCCCACTGCCGATCAAAAGAATCGTGCGGTCTTCGGCGTCGGTCTGCGAACCAGCCGAACTGCTGTCGGTACTCATTATCGGGGCGGAGTACGCTCATCGTAATAAGGCCGACGATAAATTGCGAGATCCGTAGCTATTTTCCGAATTTCGAAAGTGAGTCGGTACCACACCGCAGTCGCTCCTACGGGCTGTCGCGGTTCGATCTGTCTGCTCTGCCGGTTCCATCCGCCCGCTCGGGGTCGGTCCCCATAAGTCTCACAGCGGGTGCGCGTCGACCGAACCGCCAGTCATACAGCAGGAACGTGACACCCAACGCCGCCAGCGACAGGAAGGTGAGTTCGATGCTGAGCTCTCGAAAGAAGGGCCGGTCGAGCGTGTAGTGGAAAAAGAATATATCGGCCGCAGAGCTGTCGTGAACGTCTCGAATCCGCTCGCTGCGCGCGCCATCAAACAGGTTGTGTGCGTCGGGGCCGACACCCCAGATACCGCCCAAAAACGCCCCGGTGAGTCGGTAGCGGGTGAGCGGGACGATCCAGAGCACGGCGAGGACGATGACGAATCCTGCGGTGAAATGAACGATTGCGGGAGCCATCTGGTCGCCCATTGGCTCTCAAAGCGTTTGGTTAGGACCTCACTACCCGGTCGACGAACCGGTAAGGTGAGCTTACGGCTGGCAGTTGTCGTCGACAGGGCGTCCGTTTCAGGGCTCTCGACCGGGAGCCCGGTTATTTGAGTCGGTAGCGATAGGGTTGGCCGGTGATGACTTCGACGCCCCCCTGATTGGCCCACCGCCCGAGCACCGTCGCGATCTGGTGGGGGCTCTCGAACGCCGTCTCACCGCGAGCCTCGAGTTCGCGCAGAATCTCACGGGCGGTGAGCGGCTTGTCCGCGGCTGCAAGCACACCTTCGAGTCGGTCGACATCACTGTGGGTGGTGCGCATACCCCATGCTATGTCGGCATCACGTTTAGCTGTATGTGTGACAGCTGTCAGACGAACGCCGAAACGGAGCCCAGTTGATTCAGATACAGTCTGTATCGTTGTTTAAGAATAGTAAAAAGTTTGATAGTAGGCCGTTAATACACGTCACTCTCGCTGAGATCACGCTGGGCACGGTACTCCTCGACGAATTCGGCGATGTCGAACTCATGCATCTGCTGTTCGAACTCGGTGAGCGCGCTGGTGTCGTCGGCGTGACTGACGGCGTGTTCCATCAGCTCGACGACGAGCTCGACGATCACTTCGTGGAGCCGTCTGGAGTCGAAATCAGTCACCCACAGCAGCGCAAAGCCGACATCGTGGTCCTCGGAGGCGTCGTAGGAGACGACTAACTCGGGGAACTCTTCGAGGACGACCCCTAACATGTGGGGCGTATCGAACTCCGGCATCTCCTCGCTTGTCGTCTCGATCGCGTCGCGGAGTACCTCAACCAGAAACTCCGGAAGAAAGCGGTCGGGCGGATGAACGTCCATCACGACGCCGTGGGTCGCGCCACACGCACACTCGAACTCTCGCATGCCGAGATCGAACTCGTCGACGGCGACGGTTTCGCCGCAGGCGAGTTCGAGGATCTCACTGCGCCCGCCGGGGACGCGTGGTTCTGCCATGGGCTCTGTTGCGGGGCGATCCCGTTAAGTCTCGCGTTCTGTCGGCCCACCGGTTGAGACACCCGGTGGCTGTGCGCTGGTCTGACGAACTCTGAGTTCTACTGCGGCCCCACCGAGCCGCTCGTCGGGCCCGGCAAACACGAGTTCGCCGCCGTAGGCCTCGACGATCCATTTCGCCAGCCACAGGCCAAGGCCGCTGGCGTGGTCCAGCGGCGAGATCGACTGGCTGCCCTCGATGACTGCCCGTTCGTCGCGCGGAATCCCCGGACCGTCGTCGGCGACGGTGATACGGATCATCTCGCGGTCGACCATCGGTTCGACACGGATCTCGACGGTCGGTTCGCCCGTTGTGTGTTCGAAGGCGTTTTCGGCCAGCTCGACGACCGCCTCTCGGAGTCCGTCGCCACCGATTCCGACTGCTGGCGAGTCGATCCGGGCGATCAGCTGTCCGGGGTACTGCGCCTGTCGAATCGTCTTGCAGGCGTCCGCGACGAGTTCGTCGAGTTCGACGGGAGCCGTTTCGGTCTCCGAGCGGTCGATCACTGACTGGAGCTCGCGGGCGCGCCGCGTGGTTTCGACGAGTTCGAGCGCGCGCCGTTTGAGCTGTTGGCTGACCACCGTCGGCGGGTCGTCCGTTTCGACCGAGTTGGTCAGCTGGTCGGCAAGCCCGATAATCACGTTCAGGTCGTTCCGCAGGTTGTGCCGAAGCAGACGGTTGAGCACCTCATGGTACCGCTGTTGGGTTTCGCGGTCGGTGATATCCGTGTAGACGCCAAACCCACGCTGCTGGCCGTTGTGAGCGAACGGAATTCCGCGAAACAAAAACAGCCGCGGGCCGTCGGCTGTCTTGCGGATGAACTCGGCGGTGGTCCACTCACCGTTTGCAGCCTCCCGGTCGATTGTCTCGGCATCGGCGGTTGCGGCCATCCCGGCGTCGGCGTTCGTTGGCACGATATACTCGTTTAGCGGCTCGCCGACCAGTTCGTCGACACCGTAGCCAAACGTCGCTTCGAAGGCGGGATTGATCGCGGTGACGATCGGGGTGTGATCGACGAACCGAACTTCGACGACCGGATCCTGTAGCTGTTCGAACAGCTGTCTGAACCGGTCGGGGCGACTGGCCGACTCGGCTGTGCTGTCGATCTGTTCGACCGGCTGTTGTCGAACAACACCCACGAGCCACCCGTCGTCGGCTTCCTGTCTCGTAAACTCGACAGTGACACGCCGTCGACCGTCGACTGTTCGGAGCTGGCAGTCGGCCGAGCGGACTGTCGTTGTATCGCGCTCTTGCAGCGTTCGAGCGACTGTGTGGAGGTGCTCGCTGAGTCGTTCGTTCGGAACTGAAAGAAGCGATGAGAGCGGCGATCCAACCGGATTGTCAGCACCGACGAGCGCCGCCAGCTGATCGCTGAGATCGGTCAGATACCCTTCGTCGTCGACCGCAAACACGGCGGGTGCGGCCGCTGCTCGGAGGGTGTCGCTGTCCCTGGATGTGCCACCGTCAGTCACACAGCGTCGACGATCGACAGCCGGCTGCTGGCTTGGAGAAACTCGTTGGTTGCAGCCAGCGGAGACAGCCGGTTGCCGCTGTGTGATGAGCCATCGTCTCATTGCCCGGATTAGGTACCGTTTACCGACTAGATATAAAA
>CAZOOU010000175.1:0-3318 GCA_964581495.1 uncultured Haloferacaceae archaeon | reverse complement strand
ACAAGATGGACACCCCCGAGGCCCAGGCCAACTGGGACGAGATCACCGACGACCCCGACTACGACCATCTCACCTTCGTCCCCGCCAGCGCGCACGCTGAAAAGGCACTCAAAACAGCCGACGAAGCCGGGGTGGTCGACTATATGGCGGGCGAAGACTCCTTCGAGATCGTCGACGATATCTCGGCCGACCAGGAGGCCGGACTCGAACAGATACGCGAATTCATCGGAGCGTTCGGCGGCACTGGCGTCCAGCAGGCTATCGAGACCGCGCTGTTCGACGTGTTGGGCTGTATGGCGATCTTCCCCGGCAGCGCGAACGGCAGCGCCGACGAGAAAGGCGTTTTCCGAGACTGCTTTATTCTCCCCGAGGAGTCGACGACCTCCGACTTCGCCTACTTCCTACACTCCGATATTGGCGACGGCCTGCTCCACGGCATCGATTGCCGGAGCAAGCGACAGATCGGCGCGGACCACGACCTCGAACACCGGGATGTCGTCGAGATCATCTCGACGAACTAATTCGGGGTAGCGAACAGTCTCCAACACCTCCCTACGTTGAGTTGTCGAACGACGAAGACTCGACGATATCGAGTGCGTCATCGAGCGCGTGGAGGGCTTGGGTCGCGCTCTTGTGGGCGACGGCCTCCCGGTCGCCGTCAAAGACGTGGCGGTCGACACGGGTGAACGACGATTCGGTGCCCCACGGGCCAGCGTACGCCACGCCGATATACACTACGCCAACTGGTTTGTCGTCGGTCCCACCAGTCGGGCCAGCGATACCGGTCGTCGAGAGCCCCCATGTCGTCGCCGCCGTGTCTCGGATGCCGCGGGCCATCTCACCAGCGACTGCCTCGCTGACCGCGCCGCCGCTGTCGAGCGATTCGCGTGAGACGCCGAGGTCGGCCTGCTTGGCGCGATTCGAGTAGGCCACGACGCCGCGGTCGAAGTAGTCGCTGGCACCCGGTACGCTCGTAATTCGCGAGCAGACGAGTCCTCCCGTGAGCGATTCGGCGACTGCGAGTGTCTCTTCGCGCGTGCGGAGCCGTTTGCCGACGGCTTCTTCGAGCAGTTCGATCTCGTCGGGCTGGTCAGTCGACATACGCTCGCCTTCGAGCGCGCGACCCTTGAACATAGGCCCCACAAAGCTACCTTTTCGGAGCCCCATCTCCCGGTATGGATCCCGCCTACCGGGTCGGTCTGGAATCTATCGACAGGGAGTACGACCGCTATGAGTGTCCCGTCGACGGCGAACTCCCGTCGTGGCTCTCCGGGACGCTGTTCCGCAACGGACCGGGGCGGTTCGAGGTCGGCGACCACGACCTCAACCACTGGTTCGACGGACTGGCGATGCTCCGGCGGTTCCATATCGACGAGGGTCGTCTCACCGTCTCGAATCGGTTTCTGCGCAGCATGGAGTACAACCACGTCACCGAGCAGGGCGAGCTCCGCTGTGATCAGTTCGGGACGACCGCACCGAGTTCGATTGTCGGTCGACTCGCCGGACTACTTAGCCAAGAGCTCACCGACAACGCCTCGATCAGCGTCGACCGGATCGGCACCGATCTAGTCGCGATCACTGAAACGCCGAACGCCGTCGGCTTCGATCCCGAAACGCTCGACACCACCGGCACATCTGCTCCTGACGACGGTGTCTCACTCACCGGGAGCCTGGGGCACCCACACTACGATTTCGACCGCGAGATGGTCGTCAACATGGGGGTTCAGTTCGGCAGACAAAGCGCGTATGTGCTCTTCGAGCGGCCAGCGGAGAGTCAGATTCGTCGGGAAATTGCCCGCCTCGAAGTCGACCGACCGGCGTACTTCCACTCGTTTGGACTGACCGATCGGTATGCCGTTGTCGTGGAGTCACCGCTGCGGCTCAGCCCGCTGTCGCTGCTGTCGGATCAGCCGTTCATCGAGAGCTACTCGTGGGACGACCATCGAGACAGCCAGTTGTTGGTGTTCGACCGTCGGGCCGGCGACGTCGTTGGCCGGGTTTCGGTCGAGCCCTGTTTCGTCTTTCATCACGTCAACGCCTTCGAGCGGGGCGACGAGCTCGTCGTCGACGTGATCGCCTTTCAGGATGACACCGTCATCGACTCGCTGTCTCTCGACCGATTGCGAAGCGGCGAGATTCCCGCACCGGGTGGCGAGCTTCGCCGGTATCGGCTCTCAGTGGGCGAGGGAACGGTCGTAGAAGAGACGCTGCAGCCGGGTCCACTGGAGTTTCCGATGATTAACTATAGACAGGTCACGACCCAGCCGTATCAGTATCTGTACGCTGCGGGCCACACCGACCCGGAGCCCAAAGGATTGTTGAACGCGCTGGTAAAGTTCGATCTGGACCGCGAGACGAGACAGGTCTGGAGCGAGCCAGGCGTCTATCCCAGCGAACCCGTCTTTGTCGCCCGCGACCCACCCGACACGCCGGGAGCCGACACCGACAGCCCCGAAGACGACGGCGTGATTCTCTCGGTTGTGTTGGATACCGACGCCGAACAGTCAGCACTGATTGTCTTGGATGCGGCTTCGTTTTCCGAGCTCGCTCGCGCGGAGCTGCCCGCGGCGTTTCCGTTCGGGTTTCACGGCCAGTGGTATCCGACAGGAAGTAGCGTCCATCGGAGCATGCCGTAGCTACGTCTCTTCGCGGATTTGGGCCCACAGCTCTTCGAGCCGCTGGTCGGCCGTCGACTCCCGTGTCGGACGGTCGATCGCCGTCGCAAGGGTGTGGTCGTCCGAGAGGAGAATCGAGATTTCGGTAAAATCGAGTTCGTACCGCGTCGTGTGTTGGCCACCCTGTTGGATCTGGGTCGACTCGGTGATCAGCGAGGCGTCGCTGAGTGTGTCGAGTTTGCGGTACATCGTCGACAGCGGGATATCACAGGCCTCCGAGAGCTCGTTTGCGGTCATCGGTTCGGAGAGCGTTTCGATGATCCGTCTGGTTGGCTCATCGCCGAGCGTGCTGAGAACGTCGTCGCTCAGGTAGTCGTCGTCCCGCGTCGACGGGTCGCGAACCATTAGCTGATGCTATAGCCGACACTCGGATAAATATACTTGTTAGGCGGCGGAGCCGTGGGCTGAATTCCTGTGAGATGGTTGTATAGACTGGTCGGTTGGAACGAAAACGCCCCGAGCATGGCGGGGCAATCAGACGGGTTAAATGTCTCTGTGACCTCTCTAGGAGTGTCGAGATGACTGACTATACCCGATTCGACCGACGGACTGTTGTACGCACTATTGGTGGTACTGCCCTTGCAGTGAGTCTCGCTGGCTGTGCGGGTGACGAAGAGCCGGAAGACGAACCTGCAGACGAACC
>CAZOOU010000174.1:0-3362 GCA_964581495.1 uncultured Haloferacaceae archaeon | reverse complement strand
TCGTCGGCAACCGAGTCGACCACGTCGAGTGCGGCCTCCAACTCCTCGACCGTTGAGACGAGCGGGAACATTACCGCCAGCCCCGCGCCCGCGTCGGTTGCGGCCACCCGGAGCAGCGCGCGGAGTTGGCTCTCGAAGAGGTCGGCGTGTTCGTCCAGCGAGAGCCGGATGCCACGCGCCCCTAAAAACCCGTTCTGGTCGGGGTCGAGATCCAGATAGTCGATCGGTTTGTCGCCGCCCACGTCGAGCGTGCGGACGACGATCCGCGGCTCGTCGACGGCTTCGCTGAACGTCTCGCAGACCTCCAGATACGCCTCGTACTGTTCGGTTTCGTCGGGAGCCGCGGAACGATCCTGAAACAGGAACTCGGTGCGGAACAGGCCGACGCCGTCAGCCCCTTGATCGACCGCGGGCTGGGCTTCGACTGGCGTGCCGAGATTGGCGGCGACCTCGATCGCGGTGCCGTCGCTCGTCGAGACGGCCTCGTCGACCACGGGTGTCTGGCTCGATTGCTTCGCGCGTGTGCGCGTCGACTCGTCGGGGTCGGCAATGACGACGCCCACCTCGCCGTCGACGACCAGTTCGGTGCCGTCGTCGATCTCGTCGAGCGTTTCGCCAACGCCGACAACCGCCGGAATCCCCAGTGAGCGGGCGATAATGGCGGCGTGAGCGGTGCGCCCGCCTTTTATCGTGGCGATACCCGCGATGGCCTCGGGGTCGAGCTGGGCGGTATCGCTGGGCGTGAGTAGTTCGGCGAGCACGACCGAATCGTCCGGTAGCGCGCCGAGATCAGTGCGGGCACTGTCGGTCAGCAAGCGCAGCAGACGGTCCCGGATGTCCCGCAGATCGTCGGCACGCTCGGCCATCATGCCGTCCATTCCCTCGAACTGCGCGATGGGGCCCTCAAAAGCGGTGTTGACAGCGTGGGGGGCCGGCAGTCCCTCGTCGAGCGCGTCGTCGACGCCGGCTTCGATCTGGGGATCACGAAGGAACTGCAGGTGGGCATCGAACACTTTGGCCTCGCTGTCGCCGACACGCTCGCGGGTCTGTTCGCGTTCGGCTTCGAGTTCGTTTGCGGCAGTGTCCTGGGCTACGTCAAACCGCTCGCGTTCGGTGTCGGCGTCGACCGCCTCGGGGTCGGGTGGCTCGCCGAGATCGCTCACGTCGACCGGTCGATACCAGCGGGCGGTGCCGAGGCCTATCGTGGGGGTTGCGCCAATCCCCTCGAACTGCCGCGCTGTCACGGCAGCTCCATGTCATCGAGTTCGTCTTCGGGTGTCGAAAGAATCGCCGCCAGCGCATCGAGGGCGGCCTCGGCGTCGGGTCCCTCGGCGACCAGTCGAACGTCGTCGCCGCCGCGGACACCCAGCCCAGTGACGCCCAGCATGCTATCCGCAGAGACCGCCGGCCGGTTGCCGTCGACGGCCTCGACGGTTACCTCGGCGTCGAAGTTGCTCGCGGTCTCGACAAAGGTGGCTGCAGGGCGTGCGTGAAGTCCATCTTCAGGGACGACCGTTAACGTTCGTTCCATACCGGACTGTCGCCCCCGATGGTCTTTATTGTGTTGCAGAAAAGCGGTGGGCTGCGGCAGGTGGCGGCTATCGGCCGTTTTGCGAGTAGGAGTCGAGCTGTCGTTCGACCTGATCGTTGAGCTTGTCGAGTTCGGTTTCGAGGTCGCCTTCGAGGATATCGTCGTAGGCCTCACCGACGAGCGTTCGGACCGTGCTGAACGGCCCGATCCGCGCGCCGTTGGTCGCCGGGCTGTCCTTGCTAGCGAGCAGCTGGTCGATCGCGATTTTGTGGCCGGGGTTCTGGCGGAACCAGCCGTCACGCTGGAGCTGGTCGATCCCGCCTTCGTGGACCGGCAGATAGCCGGTCTCGCGGTGCCAGCGCGCCTGCTGTTCGGGCTGGGTGAGCCACGCGAGGAACTCGCCGGCGGCGTCGCGTTCGGCCTGGCTTGCACCCTCGGAGACCCACAGCGACGCGCCGCCGACGATGAGTCCTTCGCCGCGGCCGGGGGTGGGGTGGCCGCTGATGCCGACCTCGAAGTCGGCGTTCTCGGAGATGCCACCGACCGACGACGAAGAGGCAATAACCATCGACGCGGTGCCGTCGAAGAAGGCGTTTTTCGCCTTCCCACGGGCTTCTAACCCAGGGTTGTGGTAGATGCCTGCCTCGTCCATCGAGGTCCACCACTCGTAGATCCGGTGGGCGGCCTCGCTGTCGAAGTGGGCCGTATCGGGGGTCCCGCCACGGCCGTTCTGTTTGTTGACGATCTCCTGGCCGGCGGTCGCAAACCACTGCTCGACGAACCACGAGTACACCGCAAAGGAGATGCCGTAGTCGGAGACACCCTTGTCGACCAGCTGTTGGGCGGCGTCGGCGACCGCATCGAACGTTTTCGGCGGGTTGTCCGGATCAAGTCCGGCCTGTCGGAAGGCGTCTTTGTTGTAACAAAGCACCGGCACCGAGGAGTTGAACGGCATCGAGTTCAGCGTCCCGTTGGTCCGGTAGTAGCTCAACACGGGGTCGACGTAGTTCGACAGCGAGACCGACCGGGGCAACACACCCTCAACCGGGGTAAACGCCCCACTGTCCATTGCGCGGGCAGTACCGATTTCGTAAATCTGGGCCATCGTCGGTGCCGATCCTTTCTCTGCGGCCGACATCGTCGATTCGAGCGTGCCGCGGTAGCTGCCTTTCGAGGTGGCGTTGATGTGGATGCCCTCGGCTTCGGATTCGAACTCTCTGATGAGTTCTTCGAGCAACAGCCCCTTTTCGCCACCCATTGCGTGCCAAAACTCGATGGCGGTCACGTCGCCGTCGACGCTTGTTCGCGCGCGAGTGTCTCGGAGCGTGTATGTGTTCAACAGTGTGCCGAGGGTGTCGACGCGTTCGTCGAGCGTCGTCACACCCGTCGAGACCTCCGCCAGCGCGGTCGTCTGTTGTTGGGCCGCCGAGGCAGCCGTCTCGGAGCGTTCGGCCGTCTCGTCGGAGATATCACCCACATCGTCGACCATCGCGGCGGCCTCCTGGAGCGATTCGGCCTGGCTGTCGGTTGCTTGGCTGATCTCTTGGACACCGACGTTGGTCTCTTCGACGTCGTCGGCGATCTCGCGGAACGTCTCGACCGCACCTTCGATGGTCTCGACGCCGGCGTCGATCCGCTCGCGGGTCTCTTCCATCTCGTCGACGGTCGTGTCGGCCTGCTCGCGGACGGTTGCGACCGACGACTCGATGTCGCCGGCGGCCTCCTCGGCGTCCTCGGCGAGGCTTTTGACCTCGTTGGCGACGACCGCGAACCCTTCGCCGGCTTCGCCCGCGCGGGCGGCCTCGATTGAAGCGTTGAGCGCGAGAATGTT
>CAZOOU010000173.1:0-3376 GCA_964581495.1 uncultured Haloferacaceae archaeon | reverse complement strand
CGTTTCGTCGACTGCTTTGTCGGCTTGGTTGTCCGCTTTGGATTCGCTCGACGTGGTGGGGCTGGCTTCGGCGGTGTCTTCGGCTTGGCCTTCGTGTTCGGCCTCCCCAGCCGACTCGGGGCTCGGAGTTCGCCCGGTGTCGTCGTTCATACGCACGTTCCGAACGGCCTCATCAAAAGGATTGTCGTGGGTGTGTCGGCTCTCGGTTTGCGAGCCGGCCCCTCGGCCGGCAGACAGGCAACGTTTTTGAATAGTCGCTCCAAGCGTTGTTGATATGAAGGTCCTACTGGGGTTCGGCGGCAGCCAGGCGTCGGTCGACGCGCTCGAACGTACTGTCGACCGAGCCGTCGCTGCAGGCGACGAGCTAACCGTCGCGCTCGCCGAAACGGAGGGCGCAAGCCACGACGAACTCGCCGCGCAGGTCTCTCAGGCAGTCGACGAGACGGAGCTGTCGGTCGAACTCCGCGAGATCGACGGCGAGCCGGCAAGCGCGCTGATCGAGATTGCCGAATCCGAGGGGTTCGATGAGCTGGTGTTGGGTGGCAACACCACCAGCCCGATGGGGAAAATCACGCTCAACCAGACCGCCGAGTTCGTCCTGTTGAACTCACACGTAACGGTGACTCTCGTCCGATGAACTCAGATCGTCGCTACCCTGATGTCGTTTCGGGACCGTTCGAAATCCCGCCCGTTGAGTTCGTCGACCGCGCCGATCGCGCAATCGAGATCACGCCATACGATGGCTCGGAGGCCGAGTTCGAGGCTCTCGTCGAGATGTACACCGAGTTCGATCCCTCAGACCGTGCTCAAGGGATTCCGCCGGGCAAAGAATCCCGTGTCCGCACCTGGCTTGAGGGGATTTTGGCCGACGACTGTCTGAACGTCATCGCCTGGGACGGCGAGACGGTCGCGGGCCACTCGACGCTGGTGCCGGACGGCGACGATGATTACGAACTCGCGATCTTCGTGCTTCAGGACTACCAGCAGGCCGGTATTGGCACCCATCTGATCGAATCGCTGCTTGGCTACGGCCACGAACACGGGATCAGCAAGGTGTGGCTCACTGTCGAACGCTGGAACCATCCGGCGGTGTCGCTGTACGAAAAAGTCGGCTTCGAGACGACCGGTGCCGAGAGTTTCGAACTCGAAATGGCGATCCGCATGGCCGACAACGATTCGGTCGACGAATAGCTGGTCGACGCTGTGTGGTTTTTATACTAAATAAGAGCTACTGTTCTCAGACCGACAAGACGGGTTGGCTGGCGTACAACAGGACGTACTCTGCGGCGGTCTCCAACACATCGCTTTCGGAATCAGCCGCCGGCTCTCGTGGGACGACGATGAAATCCGCCTCGATTGCCTCGGCGGTATCGAGCACGACACCACCAGGATGGAGTGTTTTGACATCGGTCGAAAACCCTGCGGCGATCGACGTCCTGAGTTCGACATCGGCGTCGGCCGCAAGCTCGGTCACGGCATCGCTGAACGCTTCGGTGTCGTCGGCCACATCGCTGTCTTCGATTGCCCCGCGGTTGAGCGCTCGGACGGTCGTCTCACCGAGGACGTACAGCGCGTGGACACTCGCGCCGTAGCTGTCGGCGATCGCAAGCGCGTATTCGACGGCTCGTCGGGATTCCTCGCTTCCGTCAATCGGCACGATCACGAGGTCGACTTCGAGTTCCGCCATATGTGGGGGGTCGAACGGAGCCCTGAAAAACACTCCCCTCTGTCCCGCCGGGAGTGGCTGTTTTATGCACTCGGCGCTCGAACACCGTCGTATGTTCGAGACGATCCTGATTGCGACCGACGGCTCCGAGAGCGTGAGTCGCGCGGTCGCCGTCGCGTTGGATGTCGCCGAGCGGTTCGACGCCTCGGTTCACGCGCTGACAGTCGTCGATGCGGGCGATATCGAATCCGCCCCCGACGAACTCCGCGAACAGTTCCGGGCGGCGCTCACCGACCAGGCCGACGACGCACTCTCGACGGTCACCGACGTGACTGACAGAGCCGTCACAACGGCCGTCCGCGAAGGTCGACCCGCCACCGAGATCAGCGCGTACGCCCGCGAGATCGACGCCGACGTGGTCGCGACCGGCACCCGCGGCCGACACGGCGAAAACCGGTTTCTGCTCGGCAGCGTCGCCGAACGCGTGGTCCGAACCTGTCCGGTGCCCGTGTTGACGGTTCGACAGTTGGAAGGCTCTGCCGACGACAACGCCGATCTGGCGGCGTAGCCCGGCCCAACACACGACAGTTTTCAGGGCTGGCCACCTGCAGGGTGTATGGACGAATCCCTCATCAAAAGCAGCGAGCTCCCGATCCGTCGACGCTCGCTGTTGCCCGGCACCGGCTTTTTTTATCCCGACTCGCTCGACGAAGACCGCAGCGAAGAACGCGCAAAAAAAGCCATCGAGGGCTCCGAGGCGGTCGTCGTCACCGATTCGGACGCCGATGGCTTGGGCTGTATCGCACTCGTCCGCGAGATGTACGACGCCGCACTCGATGTCGAGCCGTTTCTCGACGAGATCGAAACGCGGCTTTCGGACGACGAATCCGAGACAGACGACGAGACAGACGACGACGCCGAACCCGAATCATCCATTGGCCTGCTCGCGTCGGGGCCCCACTCTCTGACTGAATCGCTCGAATACGTCGCCGAGTACGCCGACTCCGGCGTCGACGTCTTTGTCTGCGATATCGCACCCGACGAGTACGACTCGATTGCCGAACCGCTCGAAACCATCTGTGCGAAAAGCGAGCGTGTTTCGTGGTACGACCACCACCAGTGGCCCCAGGAGGTAGCCGAAGCAGTGGGCGAAGCCGGCGTCGACCTCGTTGTTGGCGACTCCGACGAAGAGTGCAGCACTGACGTGGCGCTGCGCTCGCTCGACTACGCGTTCGACGACCGATTCGTCGAACTCGCCGCCGTCACCCGCGACCACGACCTGTGGCTCAACGAGGACCCACGGAGCAAGGACCTGGCAGACTACGCCTACTGGACCGGCCCCGAGGAGTACGCGGCGGTAGTCGGTGCCTACGGCGCGGATCTCCCCGACCCCGTCGAGCGATACATCGCTCACCGCCGCGTCGAGAAAGAACAGCTCATCGAACTGGCCGTCGACCGCGCCGCCTACAAGCAGATCGGGCCATGGACGGTCGGCGTCACCTACGGTCGGTGCTCGCAAAACGAGGTCGCCGACGGGCTGCAAGCCGAGGGCGCAGACGCCGCCGTGATCGTCAAACCCTCCGGGAGCGCGTCCATTCGTGGCAGCGAGACGTTCGAGCAGGCCCATCTGGTCGCTCGACAGGTCGAAGGCGGCGGCCACCCGAAGGCGGCGGGCTGCAAACCCGACATCTACGACGATATGATGGATTA
>CAZOOU010000172.1:0-3382 GCA_964581495.1 uncultured Haloferacaceae archaeon | reverse complement strand
GCGCGCCGCTGGCAACCATCGGGTAGACGTTGGCGTCGGGGTCGATGTGGAAATCGATCACTGATGGCCCATCGTAGGCGAGTGCCTCTTCGACGGCGTCGGCGACCTCGTCGTAGTTGTCGACGCGCCAGCCCTGCGCGCCGAACGCCTGGGCGAGTTTGTCGAACTCCGGCATCCAGTTGTATTCGGAGGCCATGTGGCGGCCCTCGAAGAAGGCGTCCTGCCACTGTCGAACCATGCCGACGTACTCGTTGTTGAGCACCGCAATCGTGATATCGAGGTTCTCGCGGACCGCAACCGAGATCTCCTGGAGCGTCATCAAAAACGAACCGTCGCCGTCGAAACAGACCACGTCTTGGTCGTCGTCGGCCGCAAACCGCGCGCCGATGGCGGCAGGCAGTCCGTACCCCATCGTTCCGAGTCCGTGGGAGGAAACCCACGTCCGGGGCTCGGTGTAGGTCCAGTACTGGGCGGCCCACATCTGGTGTTGGCCGACACCGGTTGTGACGATGGTGTTGTCGTCGGTTGCTTCATCGAACGCTTCGACGATGAACTCCGGCCGCAGTGGAGCGTTCTCGTCGACCGGGTAATCCATCGGATACTCGTCTTTCCAGGTTTGGCACTGCTCGCGCCACTCGCGAGCGTCGGGCGCGTGGTCGATTGCATCGGTTAGCTGGTCGAGCACCGTGCCCGCATCGCCGATACAGGGGTAGTCGGCGTGAATGTTCTTGCTGATTTCGGCAGGATCGATGTCGACGTGAACGACCTCTGCCTCTGGGGCGAAGGTGTCGATGCCGCCGGTCAGCCGGTCGTCGAACCGGGTGCCGACGCCGATCAAGCAATCAGTATGGGTGATCGCCATGTTGGCATACCCCGTGCCGTGCATCCCGGCCCACGACAGACATAGCTCGTCGTCTTCGGGGAACGTGCCGATGCCGGGCATCGTCGTCACGACCGGAATACCCTGATCGCGTGCGAACGCGCGGGCTGTCTCGCAGGCGTTGGCCTTGATCACGCCGCCGCCGAGCAAGAGGAGTGGTTTTTCGGCCCGCTGGATTGCGGCCGCCGCGGCCTCGATGTGTTCGGGGTCGGCGGTGGTCGGTGGCTCGCTGTTTTCAGGGATTGTCGGCTCGCCGGGCTCGACGTCGGTCTCCTCGAAGCTCACGTCTTTCGGGAGGTCGACGAGCGTCGGGCCGGGCCGGCCGGATTCGGCCAGCGCGAACGCTTCGCCGACGGTGTCGCCGATGGTGTCGGCGGAGTTCGCAAAGTAGTTGTGTTTGGTAATCGGCATCGTGACGCCCGTCGTGTCTGTCTCCTGGAACGCATCCGAGCCGACCATATCGCTGGGGACCTGGCCGGTCAGCGCGAGCATGGCGTCCGAATCCATGTTGGCATCGGCGATGCCCGTGACGAGGTTGGTCGCGCCAGGTCCGGAGGTCGCCAGCGCGATGCCGGGCGAGCCGGCGACAACGCCGTAGGCGTCCGCCGCATGCGAGGCTCCCTGCTCGTGGGCCATCGTGATGTGGTAGATGTCCGAATCCCACAGCGCGTCGTAAACGGGCATGATCGCCCCGCCCTGAACGCCGAAGGCGTGTTCGACGCCCGCGTTTTCGAGCGCGCGGACGATCGAACTTGAGCCGTCAGTAACGGGTGTGGGTTCAGTGTCTTCGGTGTCCGGTTCGTTCGTCGACGCCTTGACAGCGTCGGCCTCAGCATTCGCTCCGGTTTGGCTGGCGTCGCTCATTGGAACGCACCTCGATCGGTTCGCTGTGTGGCTGTACGGGTTCGGTGTGGTGTGGTGTTGTGTTGCATGTGTACTGTCGACTCGGATCGTGTTCTGTCCACTATCGCCTGGGACAACGGTTCGTCTCGGTGTGAAAAGGTAGTATGCGGGGCTAGGCCCCTACGATACCGAGGACGTCGACAGCGACCACGCCGCGGAAAACTGAATCCTGGATAGCTCGCTGTCGCATTGTATCCGAGAGAAATACGTCTGTCATTATAATACTTACGCGTTCGGCGGCCCCGCGGCTGAGGCTGTCGCTCACCGTCGAAAGCAAACCCACGAGAGGCCATCAGGTTCGGACCTCCTCGGGTTCTCGCTGGACACCGACCTCTTCGGCAAAGCGTTCGATCACCGAGTCGGTGACACGCTGTTTTTCGGCGCCGAACTCTTTGACCTGCTTTGTCACCGCCCGCACCTGGCTTTCGGTTGGATCGTAGCCGATGTCGACCAGCCGTTTCCGAACCGAATGGGTACCGGTGTGTTTACCGAGCACGAACTCCCGTGAGGCACCGACCATCTCAGGAGTCATCACACCGGGCTCGAACGTGTCGGTGTTTTCCATCACGCCAGCGGCGTGAATCCCACTTTCGTGGGCAAACGCGTTGCGGCCGACAACCGCTTTGTTCACGGGAATCGGGATATCAGATTTCTCCTCGACCAGGCGAGCCAACTCGGTGATCCGGGTCGTGTCAATCCCGGTATCCACGTTGTACAGGCTCTCGGCCGACATAACGACTTCTTCGTAGGCGGCGTTGCCGGCGCGCTCGCCGATGCCGTTGACCGAGACCTGCGCCTGATGAGCACCGGCCTCGAAGCCTGACATCGCGTTCGCGCTTGCCAGCCCGAAGTCGTCGTGGGTGTGCACGTCGATCCGTGCGTCGGTGTGTTCGCCGACTAACTCGATGAGATCCGCAAACCGCGACGGTGTTGCGACCCCACAGGTGTCGGGAATGTTGATCCAGTCGACGCCGGCCTCGCTGACGGCTTCGATCACGCGGACAAGGAACTCCGTGTTGGTGCGGGTTGCGTCCATCGGCGAAAACATCACTTCCAGACCCGCATCCCGGACCATCTCCACGCAGTGGACTGCGCGGTCGATGGCCTCGTCGCGGCTTGCGTGCATCGAATCCTGTAGCTGCACGTCGCTCGTCGAAACGAAGACGTGAACCATATCGACACCCGCGTCGATCGCCGCCTCGACGTCTTTGTCGACAACCCGGGCTAAGCCACAGGTCGTCGCCGTCGTCGCCGAAGCGATATCCGAAACTGCCTCGAACTCCGGAGCGGAGTTGACGGGGAACCCAGCCTCGATAACGTGGGTGCCCATCTCGTCGAGCAGCTCGGCGATGGCGCGTTTGTCGTTGTAGTCGAACGAGGTACGTGGCGACTGCTCGCCGTCACGCAGCGTCGTGTCGAAAATTCGTACTGACTCTATTTCGTCAGTGCTGTCTAATGTGCCCTCGAAGAACTCGATCCGCCGGGGAATCCGACAGGTCCTCCGTGTCTTGATGAGACATGTACTTCATGTCGAGGCCGACAGTACATATAAAACCACCGCTTCTGCGGATGGGTGACGGCCGTCGACGAGGGGATGGA
>CAZOOU010000171.1:0-3411 GCA_964581495.1 uncultured Haloferacaceae archaeon | reverse complement strand
TCGACGCTCGTCGACGAGGGACTCACGGTCATCTTTATCACTCACAAGCTCTGGGAGATCGAGCGGCTTGCCGACCGAGTCACGGTGCTCAGAGACGGCAAACGCGTCGACACCGTCGAGACCGACGCCGTTTCACGAAGCGATCTCGCCGAGATGATGGTCGGCCGCGAGGTGCTGTTCGACATCGACAAAGAACGCGTCCCAACCGGCGATCGGGTGCTGTCGGCCAGCGGGCTTGAGGCCCGCGACGATCGGGGCCTGCCCGCGCTCGACGGCGTCGACCTCTCAGTCGACACGGGCGAGATCGTCGGCATTGCCGGCGTCAGCGGCAACGGGCAACGCGAGTTGGCCGAATGTCTCATTGGGTATCGCCCGCTCGACGCCGGCCGGATCAGCGTCGACGGCGAGGAGCTAACCGGGGCGTCCCCGCGGAACATAATTGATTCGGGCGTCTCGTTTATTCCGGAGGATCGCTACGCCCACGGCTGTGCGGAAAGTTTGAGCGTGATGCACAACGCCGGCGTCAAGATCTATCGCAACGGCGAACTCGACGACAGTGGGCTGTTTTTGGATTACGACGGGCTCGAATCGTACGCCGACCGACTCGTCGACCGTTTTGACGTTCGGGGGGTCACCGATGTC
The DNA here is from genome assembly GCA_964581495.1 of uncultured Haloferacaceae archaeon. Taxonomy (GTDB): domain Archaea; phylum Halobacteriota; class Halobacteria; order Halobacteriales; family Haloferacaceae; genus Halohasta. The sequence goes on along the minus strand of CAZOOU010000171.1, from coordinate 2,769 downwards.
AACACAACGCCTGCCGGAACCTTGTCGGGCGGCAACCTCCAGAAACTGATCGTGGGCCGCGAGCTCACCCGCGCGCCGAAACTCCTGGTCGCCAACCAGCCAACCCGCGGGGTCGACGTGGGCGCTATCGAACACATCCGCGAGCGGCTGGTCGACCAACAGCGAGACGGCACGGGGGTCGTGCTCATCTCCGAAGACCTCGATGAGATTTTGGATCTGAGCGATCGAATCCTGGTGTTGTACGACGGCGCGTTCGTCCACGAGACGACGCCGGCCGAAACCAACAAATGGGAGCTCGGTATTTTCATGTCGACCGGCTCGGCCCCACAGACCGACACCCCGGAGGGTCACGAGGCGCTATGAGTCCGACCCTCAGCGTCGAGAACCGCGAGTCGGTGCCGGCGTGGCTTGCGTACGGCGCGCCGTTTTTCACCGTACTCGCAGCGCTCGTGGTTGCTGCGGGGCCACTGCTGTGGCTCAACATCAACCCACTGTCGGTCTACTACGAGCTGTTCGTTAGCCAGCCCACGACGGTCAGAGGTTTCGCAGACGTGCTGACGACCGCCCTGCCGCTGTTTTTCGCTGGCCTTGCGGTGTACCTCCCGCTGAAGGCCGGTCTCTGGAACATCGGCGCGGAGGGCCAGCTGTTCGTCGGCGCGGTTGTCGGTGCGGCGATCGCCCTCTACGTCGACCTTCCAACACTGCTGTTGGTGCCGCTGATGCTGGTTGCGGCCGGCACCGCTGGCGCGCTGTACGGCGCGATTCCGGGCTATCTCCGGGCCGAACACGATGTCAACGAGATCATCTCGTCGCTGATGCTCACCTTTACGGCGACGACGTTTACCGGCTATCTGCTGCGGGGGCCACTGCAGGGATCGAGCGGCCAGTCGGCGACCGACCGGCTTCCCGACGCTGCCCAGCTGCCATCAGTGCTCACTCCCCGGCTGCATGTCGGCGTCGGACTGATCCTTCTGGTCGCGGTCGCCAGCTACATTCTGTTGAACCACACCCGACTGGGCTACGAGATCGTCTTTATCGGCTCGAACCCCGCGGCGGCCACCCAGGCGGGAATCAGCAGCTACAAGATCTACATCACGGTGTTCGTCCTTGGCGGCCTGTTGGCCGGCGTCGCCGGCATTGTTGAGGTCGCGGGCGTTCACGGTCGACTGTTCGAGGACTTTTCGCCGGGGTATGGCTTTACCGCGGTCGCGGTTGCCCTGCTCGGCCGCAACGGCGTCGGCCAGGTGCTGCTCGCCGCGCTGTTTTTCGGCGTGCTGACCGCTGGCGGGACGACGATTGCGGTCACCCAGAACGTCCCCAGCGCGCTGATCGACGTAATCGTCGCGCTGACGATCCTGTTTTTGCTTACCGCCGAGTTCGTCAAGGATCACCGCGTCCGGATCGACTGGCGTGGGTCAGAGCCTGAAGCCGGCCCACAGACGGGAGGTTCGCCATGAGCCTCTTTTCGGCGACCTTGGAGTCGACGGTCCGGCTGGCCACGCCGCTGTTGTTGGCCGCGATGGGCGAACTCATCGCCGAACGGAGCGGTGTGCTGAATCTGGGTGTCGAAGGGATGATGCTCGCGGGCGCGCTCGGCGGCTTTGCGGCCGCGATCCTCACCGGGAGTATCTGGATCGGCTTCGGCGTCGGGATTCTCGCCGGCATGACGCTGGCGTTGCTCCATGCCGTCCTCTGTATCTCGTTGAACGCCGACCAGGTGATTAGCGGCATTATGCTCACCCTACTCGGTGTCGGGCTGACGACCTACTTCGGTCGTGGCTACGTCGGCCAGTCCATCGAGGGCTTTCAGCGAATCGCGATTCCTGGACTCGTCGAGATCCCGATTCTCGGCACCGCGTTCTTCTCGATTACCGCGCTCGACTATCTGTCGCTGCTGTTGGTGCCGGTCGTCTGGTACGTCCTGTTCCGGACGAACATCGGTGCGGAAATCACCGCGGTCGGCGAGGACCCAGAAACCGCCGACACAGCGGGCGTCCCGGTGTTTTATATCCAGTACGCCTGTGTGCTGATCGGCGGCGCGCTGGCTGGGGCGGCGGGCGCACAGCTCTCGCTGGCGTTCACTAACTTCTGGGGGGTCGAAATGACCGCGGGCCGTGGTTGGATCGCCGTCGCGCTCGTGATCTTCGCCCAGTGGCGAATCATCCCCTTGTTAGGCGGCGCCTACTTTTTTGCTGCCATCGACGCGCTGTCGTTCCGGTCGAGTTCGGTTCGGGAGTACGTCGTCGATTTGGTCGGGTTTCCCGCCCTGGAGTCGACGTTCCAGTTCCTGTTGAACCCGCAGGTGATGAACACCTACCCCTACCTGCTGACGATTGCCGTGCTGTGGTATGTGATGCGGCAGACCAACCGCAACGAGTTGGGCGCACCCACCGCACTGCTGAAAAGCTACGACCGCGAGTAGCCCGCGGTCGACCCGAACGGTGCGGTCGACCGCAAGACGCCGGCGAGCCAACTCTTCCCACATATCATACATTTGTCAGCCGCAGAAGCTGATTGGTTTGGATTGGCCGAAAGATAGGATAGTTTAAGTGGAATTGTTGATAGTATACAGCCGAATGTCTGAAACAAACCGTAGTTCGATTACATCGACGCTCTCGCGCCGCCAGGCGCTTGCGGCTGCCGGTGCGCTGTCGGTGGCTGGGGCCGCCGGCTGTCTGGGCGACGACGACGAAGCCGGGCTCAGCCCGGCGGATGCCGACTTCTCGGCCGCGTGGATCTACTTCGCCGAAGCCGACGACGCCGGCTGGA
>CAZOOU010000170.1:0-3411 GCA_964581495.1 uncultured Haloferacaceae archaeon | reverse complement strand
CGAGTTCGGCGAGGCCTACCTGATGTGGCGGTGTATGGAGTGCGGCGAGATGGGCAACATCGAATCGATGCCAGATGAGTGTCCGAGCTGTGAGGCGAGTCGGGAATCACTGTACTACTGGACCGAAGACTAACCAAAAACGGAAAACAGAAACCCGAAACCGCGGCGAAAACAGGTCAACACCACTCGGCGAGCACAGGTGCGTCGGTCTGCTGGACCGACAGCCACGCGTCGTCACGGCTGATGTCGGCGATGATATACGATGGGCTTCCGGAGGCACCATCGATAGAGGCCATCACCTCAGCATCGGTCTCGGCAACAGGTGTGTGTTCCTGTGGCATGGTTCACTGTCACACTCTGATGCATATAAACGTGTCGAAAGGCGGGACCAAGCAGTTGTCCGGCTAGTCGATGGCGTTCGGATGATACAAGAGGCTGGCCGACGGTACGCGAACTATGCACGTAGTCGAAGCGATGACGCCGCGGGAGGAGTTGGTGACCGTCGAGTTGCCCGGTACCCGTGACGACGTTCTGGAGTATCTGCAGGAACACGGCTTTTCGTCGGTGCCAGTGGTCAAAGAAACCGACGGCAAAGAGGTCTACCGGGGGCTCGTCTCCCGAGACGACCTGATCGACCGCCCGGACGAAGATCAGTTGGCACTCCTCATGCGTGAGGTGCCGACGATCACCACCGACGCCGACATCCACGAAGCGGCCGAACTCATGGCCGAGCGGACGGCCCGTCGACTTCCCGTCGTCGAGGCTGACGACGAGACCGCGCTCGCCGGCATTCTGACGCTCACTGATGTCGTCCGCGCGATCGCCCGCGGCGAAATCGACGGCAAGCAGTCGGTCGACGAACTCGCAACCCGCGACATCAACACCACCTACGTCGAGACGCCGCTGCCGGCGGCCGAACGCGAGATCTTCTTCGCGAACGTGCCGTACACGGTCGCACTCGACGAACACGGCGAGATGGCCGGCGTGCTCACCGAGGTCGACATCGTCGAGGTCGCCCGCGTTGTCGAGGGCGAAGACGACACCGGCGAATCGATCGCCGAACAGGATTCGGAGTGGGCCTGGGAAGGAATCAAGGCAGTCGGCAACAGCTACTTTCCGACCCGAAACGTCGAAATTCCGGCCGAGCCAGTCAGTGAGTTCATGACGAGTGATGTGGTGACGATCTCGAAAACGAAAACGGCCAAAGAGGCCGCCCAAGCGATGATTACCAACGATATCGAACAGATTCCCCTGGTTGCCGGCGGCGATCTGGTCGGGATCGTCCGGGATATGGATCTGCTCGGAGGGTTGTGATGGCCGACCAGAACGACCTGATGGAACTGGCCAAACGCCGGGGCTTTTTTTTCGGCTCTAATGGAGCCTACGGCGGTACGGCGGGATTCTACACCTTTGGCCCAGAGGGCGCGTCGCTGAAACACAACGTCGAATCGGCTTGGCGCGAGACGTTTACCATCGGACTCGGTAACGACGAGATCGAAGCACCGACGATCATGCCCGAGGCCGTTTTTGAGGCGTCGGGCCATCTCGACGGGTTCGACGACATGCTCGTCGAGTGTGCCGAATGCGGCGCAAGCCACCGCGCAGACCACCTGATCGAAGACGCCGTCGACGACATCGAAGACGCCGAAGCCCTCGGCATCGAGCGCGTCGGCGAACTCATCGAGGAACACGATCTTGCCTGTCCGGCCTGCGGTGCCAGCCTCGCTGGCGAGCCGGTTGAGGATTTCAACCTGATGTTCGAGACCTCAATCGGACCGGGGTCGGGCGATCAAGGTTACATGCGACCCGAGACGGCCCAGGGGATTTTCGTCGAGTTCCCCCGGCTCAAAGAGTACGCCCGCGGCCAGCTCCCCTTTGGCGTCACCCAGATCGGGCCGGCCTACCGCAACGAGATCAGTCCTCGACGCGGGATCATTCGCGTTCGGGAGTTCACCCAGGCCGAGTTGGAGCAGTTTATCGACCCCGAAGAAGACGAACCACCGCTCGGCGAAGTAGAGGACGTCGAGGTCACACTGTACCCGGCAACCGAACAGAACGCCGACGACGGCGGATACGTCGACACAACCATCGGCGAAGCGGTCGCAGAGGAAATCATCGGCTCGCCGTGGGTGGCGTACTATCTCGGAATCGCCCAAGAGTGGTACGAACGCGTGGGCGTCGACATGGATCGCTTTCGGTTCCGCCAACACCTCTCGGGCGAGCGCGCCCACTACGCCGCCGACTGTTGGGATGCCGAAAGCGAGATTTCGGGCAACTGGATCGAGATTGCCGGCTTCGCCTATCGTGGCTGTTACGACCTAACGAAACACGGCGAGCACTCCGGCGATCGGTTTACCGTATTTAAGCGGTACGACGAGCCGATCACCGTCGAGAAAGCGACCGTCGACCCCGACATGTCCGCACTCGGTCCCGAGTTCGGCGGAGCCGCGGCCGACGTGGCCGAGGCACTACAAGAACTGGCCGAGGAGGACCCAGAAGCCTTCGAGAGCGACGAGGTGACGGTCGAGGTCGACGGCGAAAGCTACACCGTCGACACTGCGGTGGCGAACTTTGCGGTCGAAGAACAGACCGAATCGGGCGAACACATCACCCCGCACGTCGTCGAGCCATCGTTTGGCGTGGGTCGGACCGTCTACACGCTGCTCGAACACGGCTACACCAAAGACGAGGTCGACGACGAGACGCGAACATACCTCTCGCTGGAACCCGAGGTTGCCCCAACCAACGTCGCGGTGTTCCCGCTCGTCAGCAACGACGGAGAGTTAGTCGACGTGGCAACGAACATCTCGGGCGAGCTCCGGTCGGCGGGTATCTCAGTCTCGTACGACGATTCGGGCTCGATTGGCCGACGGTACCGCCGCCAAGACGAGGTCGGCACGCCGTTTTGTGTAACCGTCGACCAGGATGGCCTCGAAGGCGACGGCGAGCCAACCGTCACGCTTCGCGAGCGAGACTCTGCCGCCCAGATCCGGCTGCCGGTCGCGGCGGTCGCCGAGGAACTTGAAGGGCTGTTGGCCGGCGACCGGGCGTTCGACGACCTCGCGGGGCAGTACGCCGATGTCGAAACTGACGTAACCACTGAGTGAGCAGTCTCAGAAGATGACCGATCAGTGGGGTCGACAGTGAGCGAGTACGGTCGACGGGCGGTCCACGCCAGCGGCGTCGGGCTTCCCCTTTTATACCTGCTCGGGTTGTCGACGTGGACACAGCTCCGGTATCTGATGATTGCGGTGACCGTCGTGGTGTTCGCGCTCGAGTTTTTGCGGCTTGTTGTCGGACTCAACCACTGGATCTACGACGAGCTGACACGCGAGTACGAACAGGACGGGGTCGCAGGCTACGCCTTTTATATGTCGAGTATGACTGCCGTTGCACTGCTGTTCGGGCCGA
>CAZOOU010000169.1:0-3419 GCA_964581495.1 uncultured Haloferacaceae archaeon | reverse complement strand
CAGACGGTCATATAAATACTGTCGAGGTCGGGTCGCTCCTCGCGGTCGACTTTGATCGGGACGAACTCCTCGTTGAGCTGGGTGGCGATTTCAGGGTCGTCGAAGCTCTCTTCTTCCATCACGTGACACCAGTGGCACGCCGAGTAGCCAATCGACAGGAAGATCGGTTTGTTCTGCTCGCGGGCGGCTTCGAGGGCGGCGTCGTCCCACGGCTGCCAGTTGACGGGGTTGTCGGCGTGCTGTTGGAGATATGGGCTGGCCTCGTCGTCCAGCCGGTTGCGGGCGGTCGGGTTACTCATTGTCGCTAGTCGGGAAGCGAGATGCAAAAAAGATCGGTGTCGACGATAGCAGTAGACGAGCGGTTCGTGCTCGCAGCACACTCGCGGAGTTGGGGTTACTCGGCGGGCTCTTGTTCGACTGGTTCTTCTTCAACTGGTTCTTCTTCGACTGGCGGTTGCTCTTGGGCCTCCTGGATCTGTTCGAACAACGACTGGCTGCCGAGCACCTGAATAACGTCAGTTTCGAGCGCGTCGATGATATCGGTGGCAGGACCAGCGACAAGCATCAGTGGTTGCTCGTCGGTCAGTCGGTCTTCGATGGTGAGATCAAGGTCCGCGAAGGCATCCTCAAGCGAATCGAACGCCTCATCGATGAGTTGCTCTTGGAGCTCTTGGAGCTCTGCTTGGGCTTCCTCCTGGCTTATTTCTTCTTCTTGAACCTGCTGAAGGAGTTCCTGCTGGCGTTGTTGGAGCTGTTGTTGGTCGAGTTCGAGCGCCATCGTGACTCGACGTTCGTCCGCTTCGAGCTCGCCGCGATCGCCATCGAAATCGAACTGATTGTTGTCCGTACAGCCGGCAATCGCAAGCCCGGTCCCAACACCGGAGAGTTCTAGTACCCGTCGACGGTTGATTGTCAGTTGGTCCGACATGGAGTACGTATTGGTTTGGCCCCTGAGCTAAAAGGACCGTGATTGCCACTGCCGATTGTAGCCGTAGCCTACCAGATATAATCCACTCCTACCGTCGCTAGTAGCCAGTACACTACCGGATAGTAGCAGTGCGGTTACAAACTGTCGACGAGGACCTGTTGGCCGAGTTGGACGCCGAGCCATCGGATGTCAGACTGGATCAGTACGACGCCGAGTGGAGCGACATCGACACCGAACAGGGTGGCGAAAATCAGTACGAAGCCAGCACGACACAGCTCTTGGCAGTCGCTGTCGGGACCACCGAACCCACCGAAGAGAGCCTCGTGGGTCGGGATGCAACACTCAGCAGCACGACGATCCAGCCCAACGAGTCGGTGTCGGCTACCGCCACGTCGACAATCCGACAGCCGACGCTGTGGCCGACGAGTCCGCTGACACGCTCACCGTGAGAGTCGACGGACGACAAAATCCATGGCTTCGGGCTAGAGGTGCAGTTGTCTCGCTTGTGGCACTCGCAGCCGTTGGAAAAGAAAATTGTCGGCGAACTAACTGACTAGGCGTCGGTGTCCGGCTGACCGTTCTGCTCGTCACCGTTCGCAGTGTCGCCGTTGGTGTCGTCGCCGTCGGTGTCCTCACCGTTGTCGCCGTTCGCGTCGTCGTCGTCCGTCTCGTCATCATCGCCGGCGGTGTACTCCTCGTCGCCGTAGAGCACACGGGTGCCGGTTGCGACAGGCCGGATGATGTAGCTGCCCTGGCCCCGACGCATCGGGGCGAAATCCGCGATAAACCGGGTTGTCTCGTCGGCGCGGATCTCGAACTCGCGTCGGAACAACAGCGGCGCGTTGCCCGGCGTTTCGACCTCGGCGGTCTCGCCGTCGGTCAACGTGCCTTCGGTGTCGCTTACGTCAAGCTGGAGGAACCGGTAGTCGCCGACTTCGAGGTCGGTTTCGTCGATTAGCTGGGTGTTGTCGCCCTGGAGGTCGACCAGATCAGCCGTCTGTGGATCCTCGAACTCGATGTAGCGTCGACCCTCGCGGTCGGCTTGCTCCTCGGCGTCCTCGGCGTCGCCGTTTTCGTCCTCTTCGTCGCCGTTTTCCTCTCCGTTTGCGTCCTCGCCGTCGTCACCGTTTTGGGTGTCGTCGACTTGTTCGTCATCAGCATCTTCTGCATCTTCTGCATCTTCTGCGTCTTCTGCGTCTTCGTCGTCGACTGCTGCAGGCAGCACCCAGATGCCGTCGATCGTCACCAGCAGCTCGTCGAAGTCGCCGATGTCGTTGGGCTGGTCAGTAATGGCCGTCGACAGCGTGCCGAACGCATCGTCGTCGCCGGTGTCGTCGGTGTCGTCAGTCTCGTCGCCGTCAGTACCGTCGCTCGTACAGCCAGCAAGGCCGACCATGCCAGCTGTTGCAAGCCCAGTTGTTTTGAGATACGCGCGTCGGTCAATCTGCCCGGAGTTTAGATCCATCATCATTTATCATATCCTGCGTCATTCATAAGGCCGTTCATTCCCTGTCCCGCGATCTCAGCAACCCCGCCCATGACGGCCGACACCACGTTGCTGATTGCGCCGAGGATGTCACTGACGAAATCCGGCACCGGGTCGGGGAGCCCATCAGCCGGGCCGACCGTTGGTTCGGCATCGCCGCTGTTCGAGACGTCCGCAGGGCTGGCCGCGCCGGCGGCCGAAAGGCCGCCAACAAGAACCACCAACCCCACCAGAACGGTGAGTAGTTTCGTGTTCATTGCAACTGATCAGTAGCCACGACACTACTTAATCCGGATAAATCGTTGACCCGAATTCGCATGTTTCAGCCTCTTTTGTGCCCATTTTCGCCGAGTTACGGCCTGGTTTTCGCGCCAACTGGTCGACACCCTGCCGTCGACAGAACAACACCGGCCATACGGGCCGACCTGCCGGTGGCGCGACGACGACTCTTAGGGGCCGGCTGGCGTACGGCCATCCATGACAGACGAACCCGTCCCGACCGATCCGCGAGCCGCCGTCGACGCACTGGCCGACCACCTGACTGCGACCGCTGATCGCCCGGTACCGCCGGCGACCAACCGCTGGCTGGGCGAGGCCGAAGCTGTCGCCCGCGATGCGGCCAGCGACGGCCTCGACAGCGAAACCCGCCGCAAGCGAGTTCGACAGGCCGCTGACCTCCTGGCGGCGGCCGACGAAACGGGCGACGAGATCGCCGACCGACACATCGAGGCAGCCACCGAGTGCTGTCAGGTCGTTCTCGCGGCAGACGAGTTGTGATCTGAAAGCAAGTTGGGAATCTACTTTGGAAACAAAAGTACAAACCCGCTCGAACCCGTTGTCGACGCATGCGCGATCTCGACGAGATCGACCGAACGATCATTCGCCTCCTGCTCGAAAACGCTCGTCGGCCGTACAGTGATATCGCCGACCACGTAGAGCTCTCTGCGCCAGCGGTCGCCAACCGCGTCGACCGCCTCGAATCGCTCGGCGTCATCCGGGGGTTTA
>CAZOOU010000168.1:0-3442 GCA_964581495.1 uncultured Haloferacaceae archaeon | reverse complement strand
CCCGAAAGCCAAAGAACGCCGCGCAGCCTAACTCTCGGATTCTTTCTGTTGTCGAACCTGGTTCATAGCTGCTGTGCTGTCCTTTCGCCCGTCGGACCTGTGTTAGCCGGTGACTACTCGGGGTATTTCGGCTCGCGTCGCTCGGCGCGTTCGAGTGCGCGCTCGATTACTGTGCGGACCGACTCGCCGCCGGTCTCGCTGTCGAACGGATCACCGTGGCCCGGATACATCGTCGACACCGAATCGGGGAGTCGGTCGAGAATCGTCCGGAGGCTCTCGATGAGCCGCTCGCGGGATTGGCCTGGTCGGTCAGTCCGTCCGAAACTCCCGTCGTCGAACGCGCCGTCGTTGTAGACGACCACATCACCGCTAAACAGTGCCTGCTCGCCGATCAGTGAGACGTGGTCGTCGGCGTGGCCAGGGGTGTAGACGACCTCGTATGCCTCGTCGCCCAGCTGCATCTCCTCGCCGTCGGCCAGGCTGTGGGTGCGGTGGGGATGATCGGCGTACGCGTACAGATCGGCGTCGAACGCCGAGAGGACAGCATCGAGTTCGGCGACGTGATCGCCGTGCTGGTGGGTTAACACGATCCGGTCGAGCTCGTCGACGTGGTCGGCAATTACCGCCTCGACGCCTGCCATCGCGCCGGCGTCGACCAGCGTTGTCGTCTCGCCGTCGATCAGATACGCGTTACAGGTAAAGACATCCGCCTCGGCAGTGACTGTGATCGGCTCCATATCGGTTGGACGGCGGCAAGCATAAAAAGAACCTGGCTGTGCGTGGATTTTTGTGTTCGGCCCCTGTACTATACTTCGTATGGGCTTTGGAAGCTACGATGAGTCTGAACAGGAGAATCAGAACTTCGATACCGACTTCGAAGACGATGAGGGCCACGACACCGAGGCCAACGCACACTCGGGGTCGGTCGACTTCGATATCGGCGCGTCGAACGACGAGCTGCTGGACAGGCTCCAGGAAATGAAAGAGCCTGACGACCCCGAGGAGCCAGAGGCCTAACGGCCGACGAATGGAACCCAAATCCGGGTCGCGCGCACTCGGTATCGCAGCCTCCGATGGCCCCGACCGCAGCCAGCTTTGTGGGGCGGTGGTCCGCGTTGATCGAACCGTCGACGACCTTGTTTTTGCCCAGTGTACCACCGGCGGCAGCGACGCAACCGATGGCTGCTGTCGACTCTGGGACCGACTCGACCGCGCCGACGTACAGTGGCTCTTGGTCGCCGGCATCGCACCTGCCTGGTTCAATATCATCGACCTGACCGCAGTTGCGGATCACACTGGCCGGCCCGTGCTGTCGGTTTCATTCGAAAATAGCGAGGGGCTAAGCGAGCCCCTCCAACAGGAGTTCGACGGCGAGGCCCGCCAGTGGCGACTCGACAGCTACAGTCGACTGCCAGATCGCCAGCCAGTCGAACTCGATAGCCGGACAGTGTACGTCCGTGCGGTGGGGATCTCCGACAGCAAGGCCGCTGATCTCGTCGACGCGTTTACGCCAGCGGGACACGGCCGTCCAGAACCGCTCCGCGTCGCCCGGCTTGGGGCACAGGCGGGCCGCCAGCAGTATGTCGAGAGGCAAAAAAGGGAGGATTAAGCCGCTGCCGACCGGCGGTTTCGTATGGAGCAGACCGACGGCTTTTGTGTGAGCGACTGTACGCACTGCCCCGAGCTCGTCGACTCGCGCAGTCGGATCGTCAACGGGGTCGGCCCCGACGATGCCGCGCTGCTGTTTGTCGGTGAGGGACCAGGCCAAACCGAAGACGAACAGGGCGAACCGTTTGTCGGCCGGTCCGGTAGTGTCCTGGACGAGGCACTCGGCGAGGCGGGCCTCCTGCGCGAGGAGGTCCGGATCACCAACTGTGTGCGCTGTCGACCGCCTGAAAACCGCGATCCCACCACTGCGGAACTCGCCAACTGTCGGGGGTATCTCGACAGCGAGATCAGCGCGGTCGACCCCGAACTCGTCATTACACTCGGCAAAGTGCCGAGCCAGCATCTGCTTGATCGCTCGGTTGCGATTACAAAAGAGGCCGGCGAGATCGTCGACGCTCGGTTTGGCGACCGCTCGCAGCGCGTCCTGTTGTCGGTTCATCCCGCAGCCACCCTCTACGACCGCAGCCAACGCGAGACGTTTTTCGAGACGATTGCACGCGCGGTCGACGTTGCAGGGATGGGCGACGGCACCGAAACCGGGGACGGCCAGTCGCGGTTAGGCGAGTTTTAAGCCTCAAGCGACGGCAGCCCGTAGGTATCCCGCACCGTCTGGGCCAGCATGCCATCTTTGCGGAAGACAATATAAATCAGCACGAACTCCTCGTCGACCGGGTTCATCACGAACACCGCCCGATCTTCCTCGTCGTCGCGTTCGGCCTCGACGCGCTGGATGAGTGGCTCGATGGGTGTCGCGCCCGTGCGGAACTCCTCGAACAGATCCCGCGGCGGTCGCTGTTTGGCGAAGGTGTAGACGACGCCGTTCGGCTCGTTGCCGGTGGAGTAGGTCGTCCGCGAGTTCATTGCCTCGCCGGCGGTCTGGGCGTCGTACCAGGTCTCTTGGGCAACCTCGAACAGCCCGCTGACACCGTCGGCGTACTGTATCCAGGATCGTTCGTCGATCCGGCAGTCGACGAACTCGGCGTCGCTTTCGTCCCACGCGAGGCTGGCCTCGACGACGTATCCCGGTTTCAACTCCCGAATTGTCTCGGCGAGTTCGTCGTCGCCTGTCGGCGGATCGACCGCCAACGGCTGGAGGTCCGCCTCGTGGTCGCCGTCGACTGCAGCGACCGCCGCAGCCAGATCGACCAACAGCAGCCGCCCGTCGGGCCGTCGATCGAGCACGCGAAACCGGCCGGTCGTCGTCGGGTTCATACGCCGAGTAGTGGCCCGCCCGGCTCAAAAGGAATCCGATCAGGCCCTTTCGTTACCGGCTGGCGTCGACACAGTCGGCGGCCGTCCGAACCGCCTCGATCAGGCTGTCGGGCCGAGCAATCGCCCGGCCTGCGATCTCGAAGCAGGCACCCTGGATCGTCCCGGTGCGGATGATGGGCAGCCCGATAGTCATGTTGACGCCGCTGACCGCGCCGGGGTTTTCGATCATCCCGTTGAGATAGATCGGAATATGGCCCTGGTCGTGGTACATCGCCACCAGGCCGTCGTACGCGCCGTACGTCCCGCGGTTGAACAGTTCGTCGGGGGCGTACGGACCCATCGCGTCGATTCCGGCCTCCTGGGCGGCCTCGATGGCTGGCCCGATCTCCTCTGTCTCCTCGTCGCCGAGTCCGTCCGCACCTGCGTGCGGATTGAGCCCCGCGACCGCAATCGATGGCTCCTCTGTGCCCAAGGTCCGAAGGCCGTCTTCGGTGAGCCGGATCGTCTCCAGGACGGACTCCGTGGTGACACGGTCGACGGCGGTTTTCAGCGGCTCGTGGAC
>CAZOOU010000167.1:0-3458 GCA_964581495.1 uncultured Haloferacaceae archaeon | reverse complement strand
ACATCGACATCGGCAGTCGACGCATCGGTCGCCTCAGCAGCTAGTTCATCAGGTGCTGTCTCATCTGTCTTCTCAGTCGACCCGTCGGACGGCGAGCCAGTGGCCGCCGTGGATTCGTCAGTACTCTGTGCTGTGTTCTCACTCCCGGTGGAGTCGGGAATCTCGATAACGTCGAGGTCGGCAGCATACACGGTGTAGATCCCGACTTCGTCGTCGGCCCGCTCGAATGCCTCCTCGTCGGTCAACAGCTTGCGGCTGTTGCCAACAAAAGCGACGCTCATCGATTTGCCGCCGTAGTAGACCGTATAATAATCCCCGGAGAGAACGTTTTCAGACAGTTCGATATAGCCAGTAAAGCCGCCCGAGCCCAGCGTCGAATCCGCCTCGGAGATCGATTTTTCGTTGGTGTAGTACTGCGCTTGCTTTTCGCCGGTGGGCTGCATCGCAAACAACAGCGGCAACGCGGGTGTCGGTGCCGTGTAGGCGGTGCCGTCGCGACCCTCGAAGCTCGACAGCGAGCCGTCTTCGATGCCGATAAGCCGCCCGTTGAGCATGAATCCCCACGCCGTCCCCTGTGTGACTGCCCCGGAAAACTCGCCGTCTGCGAGTTTGGCGAGCCCCTCGTAGCCACTACTAAATGGGGCTTGGTCCCACTCAGTTATGGCGTCGACTATCTCGCTGTCCATTTAATATAACGTCGCTACAGACGACTGAAATACTTTCCGGAGCGTCGCACATTTTATTCTCTTTTGTTTACTCGAATTAAAACCTTCCTACCCGTCGACTTCCGCGGTCGACCTTAGACGGCAAGTATCGCATACACCACGAGAAAGCCGAAATACAGTGCGACCAGCCCACCGAGTGCGATAATCCGAAACCGGTTGAGTGTGGCTTCTTCGTCGGTGTAGCTCTGTTTGAACTGTTCGCGTTCGTCGTCGGTAAGCGACCCATAATGCGCTAACCCCAGATGCAGCCGATACTGCGTTTCGTCTGTGAGTTCGAACCCACAGTAGGGACAGACTACTGGGGTGTCGTCGTCGGGGACCGATGTCTCGGGAAGCGACTCGTCGACCGGCTCTGTCATGGCCCCTCACCCGTCGCAATGTACGGTGGCTCGACAATCGGCGTGGTGACGATCCAGAGGCTAATCATCGTGTAGGCGACCATCACCAGCGTGATGCCATACTGGCTTTTGATTGCTTCGAGTCGCCCCGGAAGGAGATCGTAGGCCGCTGCATGGGCGACCCAGACGGCGATCACGTGGCCGCCCAAGACGAGTGCCATCTCAACGCCGGTGATCCATCCCGGTAGGGTTCCCAAAATCGGTGGCTGTTGGGGTGGAGAGAGTGGCATTGCTCCGACGACGACGACCGACGGCAACAGTGCGATGAAAAAGCCGAGATTATGCGAGAGATGATAGCCAACCGCAATCGCAAGCAGCGATGGCGCGAACCGTCGGCCTAGCTCCTCTCGCGTGATGTACGTCGAGCCGTACGCTCTGGCAAGCCCCATCGACCACCAGAAGGCGCCCAAAAAGAGCCCAAATCCGACGACATACGCGACGAAATACACACCGAGCGGCGGCACTCCGAGTCCGACCGCACTCATCGCGAACGACTCCCAGAGCCATGTCGCCACAAACCCATCAAACGTCGTTACGTACAGCAGACACACAATAAAGGCAACCTCGTCGCGACCCGAGACCAGTTTCGGATCGGTGAGTGCCATTCCCGGCAGCCGAAACGAGATCCCGTCGTCCGTTCGTTCGAGGGGTGCAAACCGACCGAAGTATGCCAGCGCGCGCGAGATCGGGTCGACGGTCGAAAACCACGTCTCCGTGCCGAACACAACCGAGCCGGCGACGGTGACGAGGGTATAGGCGAGAATCGTCGACGCAAGCAGTCGTGGATCATCGGCCAGCGGGGTGACGACTTCGATCCAGATCAACAGCATGAGTCCAGCGACGCTGGGCCACGCACCCAGTCGGTCGGGGTACTCGAGGTCGACGCTCGGAAACAGTTCAGCAATGGTTCGAAACGGGTTGAGCGTCGGCCAGGTGTTGCCGATGAGATACGTCGAGGCGACGTAGCCACCCCACCACGCGATCCAGACGAACACGACCGCGAAGTTACGGTACCCCGTTGGCGGGCCCATGTAGCCCACATAGACGATTACGGCCAGTAGTCCAAGCCCAGTCAGTCGACCGACCAGCGCGACAATCCTGCCGGGCGACGGAAGCGTTCCACCCCACTGGTGAAACGACCGTATAAATACGCGGTCGGTAACAAAGGAAGCCAACAGAAACGAGGCTCCGACTGCACCGCCGCCGGTTGCCAAAAACAACCACGTCGGCACGTCAAGTGTGGTCGGTGCGGCATCCCGGAGCGCAGCCGCATGGGCAACTGTCTCGCCGGTTGCTATCGCAACGAAAAGCGCCGCCGCCACAAGGCCGACACAGACACGGAGACCCAGCCGTCGACCAGCCATTACGTGCGGTAGGGAGCACCGATAGGAGTAGCTTGCGACTTGGTGTCTCGAAAGGAGGCCATTGGCGAGGAGGCGCGTCGACGGTTGGGAGGATTTTTAGTCACTGCCTCGCAACGGAGTGGTATGAGCACCGAAACGGACGAGGGACACGACGACCACCACCATCACCTGCCGGCGGTCGAAGACTGGCCGCGCGGGTTCGGTGAGGCGAGCTGGTGGCCGTTTATCACTGCACTCGGTGGTGCAGGAATTTATATCGGCGTCGCGCTATGGATTATCGCAGATCTGACACACCCACTGGCCGGCCCGGCCGTACTGGCTGGCAGCGTTGGGCTGTTTTTGGTCGGGATCTACGGCTGGCTCTATCATGCCTTTATTACGAAGTTCTGGACGCGCGACACCAGCGAACACGGCCACTCGTCGCTGCGCTGGGGGATGATCGCCTTCCTGGGATCCGAGTTGGCGACGTTCGGCGCGCTGTTTAGCTACTACTTTTACTTCCGTGCGGGCGCGGAGTGGGGGCTGCCAGAGACGACGCCCGAACTCGTCAACTCCCTGATCTTGGCGAACACGGCCGTCCTGATCGCTTCGTCGTTCACGCTCCACTGGGCGCACGTCGCCCTACGCGGCGGGGATCGAACCAACTTCCTCCGTGGGATGGGTCTGACACTCCTGCTGGGTGTGGTCTTCCTTGGGGGCCAGGCCCTCGAGTACTTCGAGTTCATCGGTAGTTACGGATTCACGTGGACCGAGGGCGTCTATGCGTCGGCCTTTTTCGGGCTGACTGGCCTTCACGGCCTGCACGTCATGCTCGGGGTCGTGTTCCTCGGCATCGTCTTTATCCGCGGGCTGTACGGTCAGTACTCGGCTGAACGACATCTGTCGGTCAGTACGGCCTCGATGTACTGGCACTTCGTCGACATCGTCTGGGTGTTCCTCGTCGTCGTGCTGTACGTCGGCGCTGGACAGGC
>CAZOOU010000166.1:0-3478 GCA_964581495.1 uncultured Haloferacaceae archaeon | reverse complement strand
ACCGCGTCGACTACGTCTACAGCCGCCGGCTCGACGAGGACGCCAACGTCGAGACGTTTCTGCTCGCGCTCGCCGAGCTGCGGACCCGCGACTGGCAGGCGGCCGTCATCGGCGAGGGGCCCGCGATGGCTGACGCCAAACGCACCGCCAAAGACCTCCGGATTCGAGATCGGGTCGCCTTCGTCGGCAACCTACCGGAGACCGAGCGTGTGGCGATTTTTAAAGGTGCCCACGTCTTCGTCCAGACTGCGAGCCACGAGCCGTTCGCCACCGAGCTGCTGTGGGCGCTCGCCTGTGGCTGTGTGGGTATCTCGGAGTATCAGGTCGACTCGGCGGCCCACGAGCTGATCGAACGCAAATCCCGCCTTCCCGATACGCGGGGGAGTCTGGTCTCAACACCCCAAGAGCTGGCCGAAGAGATCATCGCTGCCGAATCGATGGCCCACCAAACGATAAATACGAACTACGGCGTCTACGATCACGAGCCGATTATCGATCAGTATCTCGAGTTGTATGAGACGGCAGTCGACGACTACGGCTTTTTTTAACACCCGTCAGTCGTACCGCTGGCGTTCGGTTTCGACGATATCACCACCCCACTGCTCGCAGATCGACCGCGCGATTGTGCCCATCTCGCGCATACACTGGCTGGTCGACTCATAGCCCAAGGCTACTGCGACCGACTCCCACGCTTGGCCCTGCAGGACTTTCCGGGCCAAGAGTCGCTCTTGACGGTCCGAGAGCACTGTAGATTCAGTTAAAAAGTAGGCCATCGCTACCGTTCGGAACACGTGCGGCGCGGCCTCGTAGGTTCCAGGGCCGTAGCCCACGCCGACGATCACCTGCCAGTCGCGATCCGACAGCTCTGCGAGCTGGTCGACTGTAGCCGATCCGCCAGAAGAGTCGACGGCATGGGGTCCGGCGGCCGCGACGGCAGCCCGGACGACTCCCGGATCAAGCCCAGAGAGCACGTCGCTCAGCATCGCGCCGATCCGCTCGCGGAACCACGCCATGTGTCGATTCGCGAGCGTGTGACCTGCCGCCGAACAGGGCCACAACATCAGCGCGGAGTGTTCGCCGCTGCGGTCGTTGGCGGTGATCGACAGATGGACTGTTCGGTAGCCGTTTTTCGCCCAGAAATCGACAAGCCGCGGGGTGGCTCCGAAGCCAACGCCCAGCCAGTCGACGCGGTCTTCGAACTCGGCGTGACAGCAGTCGAGCAGCTGCGAGCCGAGTCCGTTCGAGCGGACCGCCTGGTGGGTCGCAATCCGCATCACGCGGTAGCCAACCGGCTCGGCGGCCGCCTCGTCGCGCAGCTGGCTGGTCAACACGTCGGGCAGCATGTTGCCGCGAACGCGCTGGCCCTCGTAGATAGACGCGCGCAACTCGGCGTCGAGGCCGCCCTCGCGGACCAACACAGCCACCGACACGATGTGGCCCTCGTGCTCCAGTGCTCGGATTGCGATGTTCGGTGCGTCCAGCAATCGAACCAGATCGGACGGATCGGTTCGGTAGTGGGCGACTACTAATAAGCCAAATACGGATCGTAGGAGCTGTTCGTCCGCGGCGAGTGCGTTCTGCGTAATGCGACGGTACTCAACTGTCTCCGGAGTTGCATCCTCAACGAGTTGGTCGACTGGCGACTCGGCGTCCAACAGCAGCGTCCGAAACAGCCACGACTCGACGGGATCGCCGCGAGCATACCGAATCGGCTCCTGAAGTTCGATCTCCGAGACTGCTTTTTGGCTCTCGGCCAGCCGGTCACGGAATCGGACCGCAAAGCCGCGGCCGGTGCCCTCGTAGCCGTGGACGGTGGTGCAGAACGCGACCGATGGCGTGTCCAAAAACCGTTCGAGCAGCGCAACCGGAATCGCCGCGGCTTCATCGACGATTGCAGCGTCGACCTCGCCTGCGTGCTCGGCGGCCTCGGGCGGTCGACGGAATCGAATCCGGCCGTCGGTTGTGGTGGTGAGACACCGCGGTGTGTCGGTAGTCGTCGACAGCACATCAAGCTCGGCAAGCAGGGCTTCGGCGCGGGCGAACAGCGGTTCGGTGTTCTCGATGGCGGGTGCAGTGACGAGCAGCTCGTGGCCGGCGGCCGCCAGCGATGCCGCCGCCAGGCCGGCCGCACTGGTTTTGCCGCGACCGCGGTCGGCGTCGACGACGACTGCCTGACCCGGCTCCGAAAGCACCGACAGTCCGGCGACCGCGCGGGCCTGATCCGCAGTACAACAGGCCGCAAACGCGGCTGGCGGAAACGACGTGTCTGTTCGGACCGACGGCGACGGGGGGTCGACGCGTTGGCTATCCGGAGGATGGGTTCGCCCATCGCGGTCGACCGAGACAACCAGCTCGCTGTCGTCGATTTCGACCGTGGCGATAGCGACTCCGGGATGCGTTCGGAGCGTCGCAACCACTCGCTCTCGGAACCGGCTGCCGACCTCGCTGCGGTCGAACGGTGGGGCGGTAAGCTGGTCGACGAGTGCCTCAAGTTGTGTGGGAAGGTCACCGAGCGGCGGAACGAGTAACACGAACAGCCCACCGCCGTCGACCGATCCGGTTGCCTGTCCCAGCGCGGTCGCCGAAAACCCCTCATGGCAGTCGAACACGACGAGTTCGCGGGTGGTTCCAAGCAGTTGGTCGGCCTGATGTGGGTCCAGTCGGTGGTAGCGAAACCCTTCACGTGTGGTGACGAAACTAACTGAATCCGGGTCGGCGTCTGCGGCCTCGACCACTGTGTAGGCGGCGTCGACGCCCGCTTCACGCGAGCCCGCGAGGACGACCAACCGACGTTCGTTGGTTCGGCGGGCTTCTCGGCGGAGTTCGTCGACGAGCCCGGCGAGTGTCATACGAGTCGATTTGCCAGCCGACAGAAGGCTCTTTCCCTGTCAACGACTGCGGCAGCCTCTCGAAAGACAACGGGTTCATTCCTCGTTGCGGTATCCCATCCGAATCGAGCGGCCATCCCACACCGTGAGTATCTCAGAGCAGCCGTCGCCGTCGGTGGCACCACCGGGCAGCCAGCCTACCTGCAGCAACTCGACGGTGGTTCACTACTGATCTGGATGGCATATGTATTATTTGGGAACTGTTAGGAATGGACAGCCACCGGAGCGAGACGATACGCACAAACCGTATTTAGTGGCAGTTGAGTGGTGGCCCAAACGCCTTTTCGACTGGGCGTAGTCAGTAGATTAGACTGACAAATGTCTTATAACTACTCGAAACAGCGACGGCGAGTCGCACCGACACGCTGGCTGAGTGCACCCAACAGCACCGACTCCGGGGCGGCTGCCGAAAGCGGGCAGTCGACTGCGGACGTCGAGCGCGTCGCACCCGACGAGTGTGTCGACCGGCGGCTCATGACTGATGGTGGCGAAGACCAGTCGGAAGACGAAGAAAGTGAGGATGACGGTGCCGACGAGGAAATGCAGCCGCCCGAACAGGAAGGCGAGGCTGGCGTCGAAGAAGCCGAGGA
>CAZOOU010000165.1:0-3496 GCA_964581495.1 uncultured Haloferacaceae archaeon | reverse complement strand
CAACTCCTTTGATTTACCGACCTATCCCGACGCTATCTAGTGATTCAATAGAGCCGTCGACAGGAAAAAACGTCGTCAGAGATGTTTGGTCTGGTGGCCCGGAGTACGATGTAGGCCAGTTCGGTCCGTCGTTCCGGTATGGACACCGACGCCGGAGGCGAGCGACTGGTTTCGATGCTTGAAACCGAGTTGCCGTCGACTGCCGAGGCGTTGGCCCAGGTTCCGCGTCACGAGTTCGTCCCCGAGGCGTACAGCCAGTTTGCCTACAGTGACCGCCCGCTTCCCATCGGTGAGGGCCAGACGATCAGCGCGCCGCATATGGTCGCCGAGATGTGTGATCTGCTCGCGCTGTCGACGGGCGACCGGACGCTCGAAATCGGCACCGGCTGTAGCTACCACGCCGCGGTCGCCGCTGAAATCATCGGTGCCGAAACCCTGCATTCGGTCGAGCTGTCGGCTGACCTCGCCGAGAGCGCGCGCCGCCGGCTGGGCGAGGTGGGCTACGACGAGGTCTCGATCCGGGTCGGCGATGGTCGGGAAGGGTGGCCCGAACACGCGCCGTCTGACAAACTCTACCTGACGTGTGCGGTGCGGTCGGTCCCCGACCCACTGTGCGACCAACTCGTCGACGGCGGGCTGCTGGTGGCACCGATTGGCGTAGCAAGCCAGCGGCTCGTCCTCCTGAAAGTCCGCGAGGGGAGGATAGTCGACCGTCTCGACTGTGGGCCAGTCCGGTTCGTTCCCATGCAGGGGCCGGATGGCTGACGGAGTGGCTCATCGCTCAGACGTCGTATCAGTCCCGTCGGCACCGACGGCCGTCAGGTAGTTTTCCAACAGAGCCGGAAAATCGCCACCGCGCAGATATCTGAGTCCGAACGCTTCGGTCCAGGCGATGATCCCCGTATCCTCGGTGACGACGCCAGCGTCGAGTTCGCGAGCGAGAACGAGCAGATCGAAATCCTCTCGCGAATCGAGCACGCCCTGCCGGAGCGCGCGCCGATACCGGTCTCTGAGATCCGAGATGACGGCGTCGACTTCGGTTTTGTGTGGGTGATCGCCGGCGGGCTCGTCGTCGGCGGTTTCGGCCTGCCGGACGGCCGCTTCCGAGACTCGCAGGCCACGGTCGACCCGGTCGCTCATCTCGTCGACAAAGCGGTAGACCACGTCGGCGGGGATCGAGACCGCATACCGATCGGGGTGTTTGCGGACGACCCAAGTGTTGAGCTTCCCGCGTGTCTCCTCGGAGACGGGGCGGTCGTCCAGCATTGTCGTCAGCTCGCTGTGGATCGACGGCGGCATATGACAGGAGATGTCGAGTTCGAGGCGCGCAGCGGCGATCAGATCAAGCAGTCGGTCTATCGCCTCGTCGAGCGACTCTCCCTCGCGGCGGATCTCCTCGGTCAGAAACAGCGAGGTGTCGAGTACGAACCGCTGTTTAAATGCGCCGTCGGCCATACCCCGGCTACGCACTCGGGCGTCTTGTAGCTCCAGATCCGTCCAGTCGACTGTCGGAATTTCGAGAAAGTCGTAGACGCAAGCGGGTTGGCGAGGAGATTGATGTACGGTGACGGCGTAACTGTGGTATGGAATACCACGACCAACTTGGGCTCTCTCGTCAGGGCTTTGCCGACCTTGCCGAGCACCTGCATGCCGACAGCTACGAGGGCCACGACTACCGGCATCTGCCGGGGTATCGAAAATCGGTCGAAAAGGGGACTGTGCTCGTCTCGAACACCGTCGTCCGGGGGTTTCCGAAGGTGCCGCGCTGTCTGGTGCTCGACGAGGGAATTCCCCAACATTTCGACCAACAAATCGCTGTCGAAGAAAAGCTCGACGGCTACAACGTTCGGGTTGCTCGCGTCGACGGCGATATCCTCGGATTCACGCGCAGCGGCATCGTCTGTCCGTTTACGACCCACAAAGTGCGGTCATTGTTGTTGCTTGAGTCCTTTTTTGACGCCCACCCGGAGACGATGCTCTGCGGCGAGATGATCGGTCCGGAAAACCCCTATACAGCGGTCGACTGCTACGATGTCGACTCGATTGCATTTCGGGCGTTCGACATCCGCGATCAGGTCAGCGGCGAGCCGATGGCCGTCGAGGAGCGACGAGCGATCTGCGAGGAGTACGGGATTCCACAGACCACGCTGTTTGGTGTGTATGAACCAGCGGCGGCAGTCGACGCGACACCCGAGATCATCCGCGAGCTCGACGCCGACGGCCGCGAGGGGATCATCATGCAGACGACGGATGGTCGACAACAGCTTAAATACACGACTTCGGCTGCCAACCAGGGCGATCTGGCGTTTGCCTTCGAGTTTTTCTTCGATTACGGTCGGGCGTTTGCGTTCCGGCGGCTTATCCGCGAAGGATTCCAGACCGTCGAGTTCGACGAAAGCGAGGCCCAGCGCCGCGAGCGCGCCCACCGATTGGGTGAGTCACTGCTGGAACCGATGGCCAACTCCATCGAGCGAATCGACGCCGGCGAGCGGATCGGCGAACAGCATACGGTGCGCGCCGAGCCGCGCGTAGTCGACCGACTGCTGGCGCATTTCCGTGATCAGGGACTGACGATCGATGTCGAGACTGATCGCCGAATCGACGGCGAGCGTGTGCTGACATTTATCAAACGGATTCAGCGGACGAACGACAAGGCCGAGTCGTATCTGAGCGGGACCATTGTCAAAGAGTAAGCTCTCGTCTCGGCTGATCAGCCGTTTATATAACCCCTGACGAGGGTGTCGACTGGTCGGCTCCAGCCACCAGCGGTGTTGATCACCGCCTCTTTTTACCAGTCGATGCCAACTAACCGGTATGAACGCCGACGAAATCGAAGCCGCCATCGAAGCCGCAATCGACGACGCCGACGCAACCGTCGACCGACCCCGTGCAGTCGACGAGCAGTTCGAAGACGCCCACTACGCTGCCGAAGTCGTCTCACCAGCGTTTGAGGGCAAAAGCCTCGTCGCCCAACACCAGCTCGTCTACGACGCGCTCGGTGAGGCGATGACCACCGATATCCACGCCATCGAACTCAAAACCTACACACCTGAGGAGTACGCCGACAAAGAAATATAATCGACTCGACCAACAGCCAGTCAGTCGGACAGCAAGACAGTCGACCAGTTGTCGTATCAAGTAGTAGCTTTTAGGTCGGTTTCAGTCCACCCATCCGTATGAGCGATTCATTCCGCACTGAATCGGATAGCCTCGGTGAGATGCAGGTCCCAGCCGACGCCTACTGGGGAGCCCAGACCCAGCGCGCCGTCGAGAACTTCCCCATCTCGGGAATCTCGTTCGGTCGACGCTTCGTCCGCGCGCTCGGCGTTGTCAAGAAGGGTGCGGCCCAAGCCAACCGCGATCTCGGGCTCGTCGACGACGAGATTGCCGAGGCAATCATCGAGGCCGCCGACGAAGTCATCGCCGGCGACCACGACGACCAGTTCCCGGTCGACGTGTTCCAGACCGGCTCGGGAACTTCTTCGAACATGAACGC
>CAZOOU010000164.1:0-3612 GCA_964581495.1 uncultured Haloferacaceae archaeon | reverse complement strand
GGTGTTGCGGCGGGTCTTGCTGGCTTGAGCGGCTGTGTCGAGATGATCGAAGGCGACGCAAGCCGCGATCTCGACCGGCTCAGTGATGCCGAGACGGCCTACGGTAACTGCTGGATGTGTCATCACGCCTGTGGGCAAGAACTCAAAGTCTCTGATGGAACAATCGTCGACATCTCTGGTGTCGACGGCCACCCACGCGGGAGTGCCGGTGCTGGAACCAAAGGCACGCTGTGTCCGAAAGGCCTCGCCGAGATGGAAAAGGCACACGACCCAGACCGCATCACCAAGCCCTACATCCGAAAAGACGGCGAACTCCGCGAAGCCGACTGGGATGAAGCAATCGCCTACACAGCCGACCGACTCCGTGAGTTCGATGCCGAACACGGCCCAGAGAAACTCCTCAACGCAGCAAGCTGGGCGACAACCGACCTGCATGAGGTGTTTTGGCGTGATCTCTACGGCACTCCGGAACGCATCGGTCGTGGTCGTCACGTCTGTTTCGGCGGCGCACATCTGAGCGGCAACCTGATGGGAGTCGGCGCGGACATGCGGTTCGTCGACTACCAGAACTCCGACTACATCATTGCCTGGGGTCGGAACCTCTTCGAGTCGTTCGCCGGCCAGTGGGAGCCAAAAGGTGTGCTTGAGGCACTTGAACAGGGCGCGACGCTTGTCGTGATCGATCCACAACACACGCCGACAGCCCAGAAGGCCGACCACTGGCTTCCGATCAAGCCACGAACCGACGGCGCGCTCGCGCTGGCGATGGGCCACGTTATTATCGAAAACGATCTCTACGATGAGTCGTTTGTCGAAGACTGGACATACGGCTTCGAGACCTACCGCGAGTCGGTTGCTGATAAAACCCCAGAGTGGGCGGCAGAAATAACTGGTATCGACGCCGAGACGATCCGCAACATCGCCGTCGAGTTCGCCAACGCAGCACCGACCGCAGGCATCGCGCTGTGGACTGGTGTCGGCCAGTACGCCGAATCCCAGAAAGCCTCCCAGAACATCTTCGCACTCAACGGGCTGGTCGGCAACATCGACCGACCGGGTGGACTCCGTCTGTGGCGTGGTCCGCCGTTTTCGGACCCCTTCGAGGTCAGAGAAATCGACCTGCCGAACAACGCAGCCGACACGCCACCTGCACTGCGACGCTACGATGAGTATTCGGACCAGCCGTACAGACACACAACCGGGATCGGACACAACCTCGTCCCCGAGATGGTTGACAACGGCCACATCCAGGGGATCTACTGTCATTACGACAATCCGATCAACGACGGCAACAGCGAGGCGTGGATGGAGGCACTGGAGGCGATGGATCTCGTCATCACTGTCGACGCCTACTGGAACGAACTCACTCGCAGTGCGGATGTCGTCTTCCCAGAGGCAATCCAACTCGAAAAGGACACGCTCATCGATTACGCACCAGCATGGAGTGCGTACCACGACCGGCAGTGGATCAGCGGATCGATGGCTGCCGTCGAGCCACTCGGTGAGTCAAAACCCGGCTTCGAGATTCTCAAAGCCTTAGCCGATGAGATGGGCTGGGAGGAGTACATCCCCTGGGAGACTGAAGCCGAGTTCAACGAGGATATGCTCGCAAACATCGAGTACTCCTTCGAGGAGATCGCCGAGCAAAACTACGTGCTGCTCGATGAGTTCGGCTACGAGCAGTGGCGCGACGGTGGCTTCGACACACCGACCGACCGGTTTCAGTTCGATCTGGATGTGATGGACGGATACGCCCAATCGGTCGACGAAATCGAGGCGTTCGATCTCGAAACCGGCCCGCAGTGGGTTCCACCAGGAGCCTTGGGCGAAGAGCCGAACGAGGAGTACCCACTCCACTTCTATGACACTCGCTCGGTGTTTTTCGCATTCGGTGCTGACCAGCCACACGATCAACTCCGAGAACAGTATGCGTCCAAACACGGACTTGCCGCCGAAGACTACCGCGGGAACTACCTCGTCATAAACCCCGAGGATGCCCGAGAGCGGAATATCGAGACGGGCGATATGATCACCGTCGAATCGAAAGACGGAGGCGGTGAGCTGATGGCCTACGTCAGCGAGCGCACCCAACCCGGATTCATCACGACAGAGTTTGGATTCGGTGAGGGAGCCTCACACGAGGAGGGATTCAACACGATGTTACTTCACACAGACCAAGTCGACCCGCTTTCATCACAGCCAGATAGACACCTCCCGGTGGAGGTTCGAGCCACCGGAGGTGAGAGCCGATGAGCGAACAGTGGATGTTTTATTTCGATCCGAACCGCTGTATCGGCTGTCACGCCTGTACGATTTCGTGTAATCAGCGACACGACCGCGATGCAGACGCTGATGACTGGCGAACGGTGACGCATCTCAGCAGCGGTGAGTACCCCGACTTCGAGGAGGTTCCGGTGTCGATGTCGTGTATGCACTGCCACGACGCACCGTGTGAAAAAGTCTGTCCGCCGGATGCGATCATCAAACGCGACGAAGACGGTATCGTCACCGTCGACCGAGACCGCTGTATCGGCTGTCACTACTGTGCATGGGCCTGTCCGTACGGCGCGCCAACCTACGGTGACGACGGCCTCATGTCGAAATGTAATATGTGTCTCGGCGAAGGCCCCGGTAGCGGCCACGGCAAGCCGCCGAAACAGAAACCGGAAGACGGCGGTATCGAACCCTCGTGTGTCGACAACTGTGTCGGCGAGGCAATCAAGGCAGGACCAGTCAGCGAGGTGATGGAGGAGGCATCCGAATCCGCAGCCCAGCGATTCAAGGAGGGTGCCTACAACTCGCGTGTGATCGTCGAGCCCGTTGAGACTGCCGAAAGCGAACAGCCCACTGACGCCGCCGCGACCGACGGCGGCGAAACCCAAGCCCACACAGACTGGCTCAGCAGGTGATTCTAATGATACACTCACTTCCCGTCTTGGAGACGTTTGTTGGCTTCCGATGGCTTCCGGCCGACTACTGGGATCTCTCGATTCCGATCTATCTGTATCTGGCCGCCCTCGCCGGAGGCGCGTACCTCGCTGGAGCGTCTGCAAGCATGGTCGACTCGCGTCGATCCCACACCGATAGTGTAGCCACAGAGATTGCCCGCTGGGGATTCTTTGTCTCTGTGGTGAGTGCTGCTGGTGCCGGCCTTGCGGTGGTTTCGCACTTGGCTGTGATCTACCGTGCACTGCTGTTTCCGATCTATCTCACCAACTTCAGCTCATGGATCACCATCGGCACATGGATTCTGGTGACGCTGTCGGTCATCGCAACCGTCTCGCTGGTGCTGCAGTTGTTCGGTTCGTCGGCGGCAGCCGACGACGGCGCAAGCCTCTGGCCGCGAGCCATTGTCGACACACTGGGAATCCTTCCGACCGTCGACCGGCTTGTCGACCGGTTTCGGCCGCCAGCCGCAGGCATGACAGCCCTGTATCTCATCGGGAGCCTGTTCGCTTTGGCGACGATCTACACCGGTTTCGAGTTGGCGATTGTCGAAACAGTGCCGCTGTGGAACGAGATGGTGATCGTTCCGGCACTGTTTCTGACGAGTGGCCTCGCCGCAGGCATTGGACTCACCGTCGCGATTACCATGGTCTTTGAGCGTGAAAT
>CAZOOU010000163.1:0-3617 GCA_964581495.1 uncultured Haloferacaceae archaeon | reverse complement strand
TCACACCGAAAGCCGTCGACCACGTCGGCCCACTCTTCGACAACGTCGAGCATCCAGCGCCGAACGTCGAGCGAGCGATAGTTGAGGTTGGGGATGCGCTCCCAGTTGAAATAAAACTCCGGCGCAGTGTCGCCGGCCCAGTCGACGCCGGTGCCATCCCAGGATTTTGGGACTCTATTGTAGTGGTGTTCGTAGTTTTCGACGCCCGCGGCGTGGAGCTGGTAGGTCGGATGATCCCGCGAGGTGTGGTTGACGACGAGATCGAACACCACCCGGATGCCGGCGTCGTGACAGCAGTCCACTAAGGACTCGAACGCCGCGCGGTCGCCCAGATCGTCGGCCATCGTAAAGTAGTCGGTGATGTGGTAGCCGTGGTCGGTCGGGCTAGCGAGCACAGGAGTGAGCCACAGCACGTCGACGGCCATCGACTGCAAGTAGGGCACCCGGCGTTCGATCTCGGCGAACGTCGTCGGCAGCGTGTCGCCGCAAAACGAGCGAACGAATATTTCGTAGACGGTCGGCGAGGTTGCCCATTCGGGCGGATCGTTCGGCCGGTCGACGGAGAGTCCGGTTTCGCCGTGTCGGATCGTGAGCGTGTCGGCGACAGATCGCCGCTGGCCGACCGTAACCGCGTGAACCCGAAGCGTCTCGGGAACAGCCTCGAGTGGGATGTGGAGCTCGCGATCACGGCGGTCGACCGCCGACGCTGGAATCCAGTCACGGTCGTCGATCAGGATGTCGACCGCGAGATCCTCGTTGTCGGCGTCGGTGTCGGGCGCAGCGGTGGGGGTTGCGGTGACGACGAGCGTTTCGTCGCGCAGCTCGCCGTCGAGTCGACACCGGGGGCGGCCCGGCCCGTCGACGGTGACCGCGCCGTGGACCTGCTGGGCGAAATCGTCGTTCACACAAAAACCGTACGGGTGGGTCCCTGGGGGGAGATCCAGGTCGGCGACGAATCGGTCGTCTTTGCGGACGGGTCGAGTGCGACCGGCGATCTGTTCGTTGAACGGACCGACGACCGACATCGAGTCGACGTCCGCGAGGTCGACTGGCAGCTTCTCGTACGGGAGTTCGACGCGGGCGGTGTGGCGTTCGTCGGGATACACCCGAATAGTCTGCATGTAGCTCTCGTCGGGTGTTTCGAGTTCGAAGCGGTAGCTACCGGGAGTGTCGGGAGCGATATGAATGACTGGATCGTCGGGGATCGACAGGTCGGCGCCGTCGGGGGCCTCGACCAGTCGCCAGCAGTAGGTCCCGTGGGGGTCGGGGCTGCGGGGGGCCAGATCGATCTCGTCGCCGACCGAGATGAACCGTGGCGGGCCTGGGGCGTCCATGCGGAACATCCAGTGGCCAACCGTCTTGACTGTTGCCGTTGGAAAAAACGTGTGAACAATAAATACACCAAGAATTAAGACACCGGAGAACAGCACAGTAGGTGTGCAATTACGTGACGCACTCGATGACTTCAAGGAGTCATCGGGGACCAAAACCCAGTTTCCGGGGGAACGACGCACCATCACGGGTCGGTTCTCCGGCGATGGGCGGCGGCTGATCCACGTCGACGGCGGGAGCGTGCGGGATTTCGGCTATCCACTGTCAGGGCTGACGGGCATCGAGCGATCGCGGTTCGGGATTCGTGTTGGCGGGACACCGTTTTGGTTCGACGAGGTCGACTCGACCCAATCGTACTACGGAGCGACAACGCTCGTCGAGACAACCCACGACACGCCGTTCGGCGAGCTCACCCAATTTGATCTGACTGTTGGTGACGCGCATCTCACCCGGTTCGACGCCAGCGAGCTGGCGGTCGACGACCATATGGAACTGGTCGCGTATCTCTCGCTCGCGCCGGAGGGCCAAGACAGCCAGGTCGGCCAGCTTCACCACGAGGACGTCGTCGAAGTCTACCACCAGCGCGAACACGATTTCGTCTCCAGTACGACCGGCTTTGCGGGCGTTCGCGGCCAGATCCCGGTCGCTTTCGAGGATCTGCTCGACGAGGACCCCACCGACTACCCACGGCCGGCGGGCGACCACCGCTACTCTGAAGACCGACTCAGCGGCGATCTGATCTGTTCGCTGCCGCTCTCTGAGGGTTCGACAACGCTGATTACGCTGCTTTCTGATCGCACCGAGGTCGACCGCCAGCAGGCACTCGACCGACTGGCCGCGCTCCGCGAGGAGTTCGATTCGAGCGAGGCCTTCGAGCAGGCCGCAACCGCTGGGCTCCCGACCTCGGCGCGCGAGGATCACTCCGAGACGCTCCGCGAATCAGTCAACGCCGATGTTCGGGTGTTGTCACTGCTTCGCGGCGAGACGGGACTGCGGATCGCCGGGCCGAACTTCGATCCCTACTACCGCTACTCGGGCGGCTACGGCTACACCTGGTTCCGCGACGACGCCGAAATCTCGCGGTTCGTCTTCGAGTCCGACCACCAGTTCGATCTCGGCCTTGGCCACTGGCACGCCGAAAGCGCACGGGCCTACTGCGAGACCCAACGCGATGACGGCAGTTGGCCCCACCGCGTGTGGCCCCACAACGGCGCGCTCGCGCCCGGCTGGGCCAACGCCAAACTCGAAGCCGGCCCAGACCACGACTACCAGGCCGACCAGACCGGCAGCGTCATCGCCTTTTTGGCGACCTACTACGCCGACGGCATCGACGACGACGAACTCGAAGCCGAGGTCGCCGACACGCTTGAGGCAGCCCTCAAAAGTCTCGACGGAACGTTAGAACACGACGGTCGACCGATGGTTTGTCAGAACGCCTGGGAGGACGCAATCGGGCGGTTTACCCACACGACGGCGACCTTTTTGGAGGCCTACAGCGCGCTGGCGACGACGGATCTCCCGTTTGCCGACCACGCCCACGAGCAGGCCAACAGAGTCTACGAGGCGATCAACCACCTGTGGATCGAGGACCGCGGCATTTTCGCGCTGCGCGAACACGGCGGCGGCGGGCTCGACCGACGGGCCGACTCGGGAACGCTCGCGTTGGTGGGTGCCCACCGGGCCTACAGCAAGATCGAGGACGTCGACGAGTACCGACTCGACCAACTGGAATCACATACCCACACGATCATCAAGGCGCTGTGGCACGATCCCGACGAAAGCGACATTGCCGGGCTGTTCCGCTACGAGGGCGACCGCTGGCGGCAGGCCCACCAGGATCACGAAAAGATCTGGACGGTCTCAACTGGCTGGGGAGCCAATGCGGCCGCCCAGCTGGCCGCCCTGTTGGCGGATTACGACGATGATCGGGCGGTTGAGGCCGCCGCGCGTGCACGTGAACTGCTTGAACTCGTGTTGCCGGGCGGCGTGCTTTGTGAGGACACCAGCTACCTGCCCGAGCAGTTCTTCGATACCGGCGAGCCCGACAGCGCGACGCCGCTGGGATGGCCCCACGCGCTGCGGCTGGCGACGGTCGCGCTGATGGACGAACGCGGCATTCTGTACGCAGCCCACCGGATCGCAGCCGCCGACTGAACCACTGGTAACCCAGTCGACCCACTTTTGTATGACACAGTGACCCACAGGGAGGTTGGTCCGAAGCCATTAAACGCCTCTCGGAAGTAGAACGCCTAACTCGCTGGCAAACGGGCCACCAGTGGGCACCC
>CAZOOU010000162.1:0-3629 GCA_964581495.1 uncultured Haloferacaceae archaeon | reverse complement strand
GGCGACACCGTCACCGCCGAGATGCAGGGGACGATTCTCTCGGTCGACGTCGAGGAGGGCGACGAGGTCTCGCCGGACGACGTGGTCTGCGTCTTAGAGGCGATGAAGATGGAAAACGACGTGGTCACCGAGCGTGGCGGCACCGTCACGCAGGTGATGGTCGGCGAAGGCGACAGCGTCGACATGGGTGACGTGCTGGTTGTTCTGGAATAACCGTAGCGTCGACGCGGCCGCAGGACGTATTGCGGCCTCTTACTCGCTGTCGGACAGTGGCTCGACACGGAACACGTAGTCATCGTAGACGGCGTCGAGATTGACCGGACTCTCTTGTTCGGTGTGGGTCTCGCACAGTTCGACCTGTGCTTCGACGGGCCCGTGGCCGCCTTCCTCCCGATAGCGTTCGAGGACGACAAACGCCGCGGGTTCGCTGCAGTCGCGGCGGTAACACGCCGCCAGCACGTCGCTGTCGTCCCGCGTGGGTTCGGCCTCGTCGCTTCGCTCGCGGGTCTCCCTGAGGTCGCGTTTGCGCTGGCGTTTGGCTTCGTCGTCGGCCTGTTTGTCTCGACCTTGTTTCGTGTCGGCCATACATCATGGAGAGTCGTGACGGGGATAACGCTGTGGTCGACCCCACAATCCCGGACGAGACGCTGACGTATTTACCTTCGATTCTGATTGCAAAACGCTCGGCTTTGATCTCCTCGCGGCTGATTCTGACGAGAGACGTTGACAAGAGAGAGTCGACGTATTGGTCGTTTTAGAGTAGATACCTACCCTCGCAGCAACTATTTTTCATGCTGGCCGCGAAACCCTCGCTATGGCCACGATCAAGGACAGCGTCCACGACCACATCGAAATCGAGGGCGTTGCCGAGGCCCTGCTCGATACCCCCACCGTCCAGCGGCTTCGCCACATCAAACAGCTTGGAACTGTCCAGCTCGTCTACCCGTCGGCGAACCACACCCGCTTCGAACACAGTCTTGGCGTCTACCACCTGGCCGACCGCGCGCTTGCCGAACTCGGCGTCGAAGGTCGACAGGCCGAACGTGTCCGGGCGGCCGCGCTGCTCCACGACGTGGGCCACGGCCCGTTTAGCCACAACATCGAGGAGCTCACCCATCGCCACACGGGCAAATACCACGACGATGTCGACGAACTCCTCGCTGAGGGCGCAGTCGGCGAGATTCTTCGCGAGCATGATCTGGACCCTGCCCACATCGCGGGGCTGGTCGCGGGCGAGGGGCAGTTCGGCCAGCTTGTCTCGGGCGAACTCGACGTCGACCGGATGGACTACCTCGTGCGGGATGCCCACCACACCGGCGTCCCGTACGGCACAATCGACACCGAGCGCCTGGTTCGAGAGCTCACTTTTGTCGACGGCGAACTCGTGCTTGGTGCGGGCAACGTCCAGACCGCCGAAAGCCTCCTGCTCGCCCGCGCGCTGATGAACCCCACTGTCTACATGCATCCTGTCGCCCGAATCAGCAAGGCAATGCTCCGTCGGGCCAGCGAGCGACTACTCGCCGAACGCGAGATCGACGCCCACCAGCTGCGGCGGATGGACGACCACGATCTGCTCGTGGCCCTCCGCGAGACGCCTGCCACCGAGAAGTTCGCCGACCGCTACGGTAGTCGGCGACTACTGAAAAAGGCAGTCTGGGCCGAACTCAAAGACGTGCCCAACTCGCTGCTTGATGCCGACCACGACGAGATTCGGGATCTGGAGTCGACCATCGCTGACCGCGCCGACATCCCTGCCAGCGACGTGATCGTTGAGATTCCCGACGAGCCAACAATGCGTGAGTCGACTAGTCGGGTGATCGTCGGCGGCGAGATCCGCAAGCTGGGCGACCAATCGCCGTTAGTCAGTGCCTTACGCACTGCCCAGCAGGGCCAGTGGCGGCTCGGCGTCTATACGCGCCGAGATGCCACAGAACGCGTGGGTCGACTCGCCGTCGAGGCACTCGGACTCGACCTCTCGGAGGGGTTGATTCGGGAGACACGCGGGCTGTATACCCGGCTCGACGACTTCGAGTAGTCGCCACCTCGGTTCGGGGCTTTCAAGCCTCCGGCGGCAAAGCCACAGCTATGAACGTAGAGGGGACTGTTCTCGTCGGTCCCGACTTCGAGCCGGTTGAGGGCCGGGTGGTCGTCGAGAATGGCGAAATTCAGGCGATCGAAGAAACCGAAACCGGCTCCGATTCCATTGTGCTGCCGGCCTTTGTAAATGCTCACACCCATATCGGCGACTCAATCGCCAAAGAGGCCGGCGGCGGGCTTTCGCTGGACGAGCTTGTCGCCCCACCTGACGGGCTGAAACACCGCCTCCTGCGGAGTACCGACCGCACAACAAAGGTCGACGCGATGAGCCGGACGCTCCAGTTGATGGAACAGACCGGCACGGCGGCCTTCTTAGAGTTCCGCGAGGGCGGCGTCGACGGTGTCGAAATGCTCCACGACGCGCTGGCCCGTCGAGAGATCGATCCAGTGATCTTTGGTCGCGAAACCGAAGCCGCCATGGAGGCCGGCGACGGCTTTGGAGCCTCCGGCGCGCGCGACGGCGATTTCGACCAGCTCCGCAATGCGACCCGGCGGGCGGGCAAACTGTTCGGCATTCATGCCGGCGAGCGCGACGACGCCGACATCCATCCGGCACTGGACCTCGATCCGGACTTTCTGGTTCATCTCGTCCACGCAACGGAGATTCATCTCGACCGGATCGAAGACACCGGCGTTCCGGCCATTGTTTGTCCGCGCTCGAATCTCGTCACCAACGTTGGCGTGCCACCGATCCGCCAGCTCACCGCGCGAACGACCGTCGCGCTGGGGACGGACAACGTGATGACCAACAGCCCCTCGATGTTCCGTGAGATGGAGTTTGCGGCCAAACTCACCGATCTGCCGGCTGCAACGATTCTTCGGATGGCAACGCTGAACGGCGCGGAGATCGCGGGACTGAACTGCGGCGTCATCGAGGAGGGCCGAGACGCCAAGCTGCTCGTGCTCGACGGCGATTCGGATAACCTCTCGTATGCAAAAGACATCGTGCGGGCAGTGGTCCGGCGTGCTGGTCACGCAGATATCAAACGCGTTCATCTCTGACAGTCTTGGCAGATCGACAGTCGACAAAACTGTCAGAATCATTTTATTACTGGCTTCCGTTCGTGAGAGTATGGCTCAACGGACGACCGCCGACGAACGATACTCACGACAGGAGCTGGCCGAATACTTCCAGACACTTGCGAATGCGTTCGGCAACGGCGAGGAATCGATCGACGTCCCGGTCGGAAACAAGACGGTGCGGCTCTCGCCGCCTGAGGATGTCGGTCTCTCAGTCGACGTTGTCGAACGCTCCTCGCGGCTGCGTGGCGACCACGAACAGCTCGAAATCGAGGTTTCCTGGAAACCCTGAGGAGGGTCGCGGTCCGAGGTATCGCGTCTCACAGGGGGTTTATGACCTTGGGGCTATACAGTACAGTTGCAATGGCGAAAGGAACCGTTGATTTCTTCAACGACACAGGCGGCTACGGATTTATCGACACTGACGATGCTGACGACGACGTCTTCTTCCACATGGAAGACGTTGGCGGCCCGGACCTCGAAGAGGGTCAGGACGTCGAGTTCGACATCGA
>CAZOOU010000161.1:0-3639 GCA_964581495.1 uncultured Haloferacaceae archaeon | reverse complement strand
CGAGAGCGATCCGTCGACGCCAGTGATCTCAAAGCGCGCGCCGCCCGCCGTCGAGTCCGTCACGGTGATCTCCCAGCCGTGTGCCTCGGCGACAGTGCGGACGATCTCCAAGCCGTATCCTGTCCCGTCGTCGTCGGTGGTGTACCCCGGCTCGAAGATCTGCTCGCGGTCGGCCTCGGCGATTCCTTCGCCGGTGTCTTCGATATAAAACCCGTCGGAGAGCGTGCCGACCGTTACGATGAGTTCGTCGCCGCCATGATCCACAGCGTTGCGCAGGAGGTTTTCGACGAGCTGTCGGAGCCGCGATTCGTCGGCAACCAGCTGGCACTCGCCGTCGACGGACAGCTCAGCGTCCTCGGTTGCGACCGTCTGCCAACTGCGGTGGACGACAGCCGAGAGCTCGACTGGTTCGAGATCGCTTTCGTCCATCGTCTGGCCGTTGCGGGCGAGCCGCAGCAGGTTCTCGACCAGCGTTTTCATTCGCTCGTGGGCCCGGCTTGCCCTGTCGAGACTGTCGCCGTGGCCCTCGCCGGTCCGGCGGGCGACCTCGACGCCGGCCTGGGCGACCGACAGCGGGCTCCGCAGATCGTGGCTGATCACCGAGGCGAACTGTTCGAGCTGCTCGTTCTGCCGCCGGAGCTGTCGCTGTTGGGCCGAAAGCTCCGAGATGTCTCTGGCCAGCGCGAGAAAGCCACCCGCTTGGTCGTGGTCGATACGGGCGATCCGAACCCGTACGGGAAACGTCGAGCCGTCCTGTCGGGTGTGTCGACCCTCGACGGTGATGACGCTGTCGGGGCTCTCCCGCAGCGCTGCGAGCGGATCAGCTGTTGGCGGCGCTTGGCTCCCGTCGGTGACGGTTCCGATCTCCGACCAGTGGCTGCCGAGGAGTGCCGAACGGTCGGCCGGATCGTCGCCATCGTCGCCGAGACTCGCTGCTGCTTGGTCGTTCAGATCGACGATTCGGCCGCTATCGTCGAGCACGAACAGGGCATCAGGTGTGTGCTGGATGATTGTTTCGAGCCGCTCGGAGGTTTCGCGGAGTTCGGTTTCGCGAGCCAACTGGTCGAGAGCGGTTTCGACATCCGCCGCGAGGATCTTCGCCAGCGAGAACGTCCGGTCGTCGATACCACCGAGGTCGGTCGACCCGACGAGCAACACTCCGTGGTCTCCCAGCGGGACGGCGAGTTCGCTTCGGATCGGTGTGTCGGGGTTGTGGACGTCGGCCGCGGTCCGAACATCGTCGTACCGCTGTGGCTCGCCGCGCTCGAAGGCTGTCCACGCGACGCCCTCGCCGGCTTCGAACGTCGGTAGCTCTCCGATGATGTCGGTCGCGCTCTCTGTTGTCGACGCCGGCACGAGTTGCTCGCAGTCGGCGTCATACAGATAGACCGCGTTGATCGAAAGCCCGAGTACCTCACGCGACGACTCGGCTGCGAGCCCGGCAATGTCGTCGACCGAGTCGCTCTCCAGGAGCTCGCGGCCCGTCTCGAACAGTGTGCTGAGCCGTGTTTGGTGCTCGTTTCGCGCCGTGATGTCGACGACTGCACCCCGAACTCGGACGGTCGAGCCCGACTCGCGGTGTGGCTCTCCGTGAACTCGGAGCCACCGCTGGTCGCCAGCAGCTGTTTCGATTCGCCAGTCAGATTCGAACGCCTCGCCGTCCTCGATGGCCGTCTCGATAGCTGCCCGAACCGCCGGCCGGTCGGCCGGATGGTAGAACTCGATTGCCTCCGAGAGGGTCGGCTCGTAACCCGGCTCACAGTCGTGAATACATCGAACCTCATCGGTCCAGTAGAGCCGCTCAGTGTCGATTTCGTACTCCCAGCCGCCGACTGAGGCGAGTCGCTGGGCCGCCTCGAACAGCTCCTGTCGTCGGTTGTCGTCCGCCGCTCGACTCACGAGCTTCTCGCCTCTCCGGTGACGGCTACGGTTGGTGGCTCCATTCGGCTAGCTCCCAGTCGACGAGTCGCTGCTGTGTTTCATATCAGTCACCATTTATTACTAGTTATCCTGTATCGGTTGTAACGATATCCGCTATGTAGATAGGACCGTCGCCGAGCCAGTGGCCCAATCAGTATAGGTTCCAACGTAATATGCCCACTAATACGAACGTTTTCGGCGATGTCCGCTTTCATCTCCGTATGGCTGAGATTGACGACTCACTTGTTGCCGACTATCTCGACTTCTACAGCCAGACTCAGGGTGTGCTCCCCGACCGTCTCGCCGAGTTCGGCGAGGCCTACCGCCAGCAGGGCCATCTCACCCGCGAGCAGCTGTACGAGATCGCCTACGAATCCTCAACCCGGAGTGCCTACCACGTCGAGACCAACCCCGAACAGCGGTGCAGAGAGGTCACTGCCAACGTCCGCCGCGTCGACGGCGATTTCTCGAAAATCCAGCTCCTCGCTGGTCTCAGGGGCTTTAAGGCTCCAACCGCCTCCTGTGTGCTCGCCGCGCTGGACCCTGACCGACATGCAATCGTCGACACGCGCGTGTGGGCGACGCTCGAACGCTTCGGGTACGTCGAGGGTCGCAAGGAGTCGTTTGACGCCGCCGACTACGTGACGATGATCGAACCCATTCGGGAGATTGCGGTAGCCACCGACTACTCGCCGGAAGCCATCGGCTACGCACTGTTTGCCTACGATGTCGACCATCGTGAGGGGACGCTTCACTAACCGTCGTCGTCCCAGTCGACCCGGCCCTGCTCGTCGTCGACCAGACTCGGATGGGTGCGCTGTTGCTGGTCGTGTGGATCGGCGAAATACTCTCGCATGGCTGCCCGCGAAGCCGCCTGGCGGGCGGCCTGCTCGGTGGCGTCGATCTCCTCGCAGCCCGGCGGCACCTCGCGGTCCCGATCAGTAAAGTAGCCCTCGGGAACCACCCAGTCGTTATAAAAGGGCGTCTCGCTGTCGTGGATGAGTGTGATGGCCGCCTCCGCGCCGTCGCCCGCCGCAATGACCGCTTGGTGGTAGCGTTCGGCAATGCGGCCGGCGGTATATATTCCCTCAACGTTCGTTCGCCCCAATCCGTCGTCGACGACGTACTGCTTGCTTCCGGCATCGCGGATTTCGACACCAATCCCATCGAGATAGCTCACGTCGGCCCACGAGGCGACCAACACGCGGTCGGCCCGAATGTCGCGGCTATCAGTCTCGTCGTCGACCGCACCCACCGTGGCGGCGAACCCGTCTTCGATTGAGCCCGAGAGATCGTCGACCAGTCCCTGTTGGTAGTCCGCGCCGTTCCGCGTTGCTTGGGCCTGCAACATGTCGGCAAACAGCCGGGGGTTGACGCCGGCCGGGAAGCCGGGGAAATTTTCGAGATGGGCGTTTCGTCGTAAAATCGACTCGCCGTGGTCGACGACGAGCGTGTCGAGACCGGCGCGCGCAGCGAAGGTGGCGGCGGTGAGACCGGCAACCCCGCCACCCACAACGAGGAGTTCGTGCTGGGCTTCGATCGACTGTTCGGAGTCGGTCATATCCCGTTTCCGTGGTGTACCGGTTTGGCTTTCGTGGTTCGCTGATCCGGACCTTCATAGGTGATGGGGTCATACGACTCTCTCAATGGCTCAGGCTGGAAACCAGGAACTCACGGATCGCTTTATCCAGTTCTACCGCAACTACTACCGCGAAGAAA
>CAZOOU010000160.1:0-3675 GCA_964581495.1 uncultured Haloferacaceae archaeon | reverse complement strand
CTGAAACTCCCACCGCTCGGGATTCCTCCCGCCTTCAGGCGGAGGAGGATGTCAACGAGTAGCCAGCCGCTAATTTCTTCATAGTTATACCATATACAAAACAGAACGTTCAGTACTGTCGGGCTGTATCCAACACTCATGTCTCGGTCGATTCGGGTGCTGTACGTCGATGACGACCCGCAGTCACTGGACGTGATCCCCAACCGGTGTGCGGCGGTCTCCGAGCTGCGCTTCGAAACCGAAGCCCATCCACGGAGAGTCGTCGACCAGCTTCACGACGACCTCGATTGTCTGATTACGGACTACCGGATGCCGACGATGGACGGCATCGAGCTGCTCGTCGAGGTCTCCGAACAGCGGCCGGATCTCCCGATCTTGCTGTTGACCGGTCACGGTGGCGGCGAAATCGCCTCGGAAGCTCTCCAGAAGGGTGCCACCGAGTATATGGAAAAGTCGACCGCTATCGAGCAGCCGGATCTGCTGGCCAATCGAGTGCGAAACGCGGTCGAACAGATGCGGCGCGAACAGACGAACCGTGCGTTGGCGGCTGACGCTAACCGATTCATTCGGGCGACCTCGCCGACTGCAGTGTATGAGGCAGCGATCGATCTCACCTGCGAAACGCTCGGCTTCGAGGATGCTGCTGTCATCGAAACAACCGAGACCGGCCAGTCGGTCGTTGCCCACAGCAGTCTTTCCGAAGCAGTGCAGACAGCACTGTCGACTGCCGAAGCCGTCGACGAGGCGCGTACCGCCACCAAGCCGGTTGTCGTCGAGCCGGACGCCGTCGCGGAGCTCGAAACCGCGAGCTGTTGGGTGTCGCTCGGTAGCCACGGCGTGCTCGTCGGCCGAACCGCTTTCGGCGACAGAGCCGTCGACTTCCTGCAGGACGCCATTTTGATCGTCGCCCGGAACGCCGAAAGTGCGCTCACGCGGCTCGAACAGGCCGCGCTGTTGGACGAGCGCAAACGCGAACTCGAACGCCAGCGCAGCGAGCTCGCCTCACTCCGTCAGACGAACGAGGTGATTCGATCGGTCAACCGCGCGATTACGAGCGTCAGCTCCCAACGCGAGATCGAACGGCTGGTCTGCGAGCGACTCGTGGGCACAGATCGGTACGACTACGCCTGGATCGGCGAGTACGACCTCGAGGCCGAACAGGTGACACCTCGGGCCAAGGCCGGACTCGGTGCGAACGTCACAATCGAGTCGGCGGTCTCGTTGGCCGACCGATTTAGTCCCGGAACACTCGAAACGGTCATCGACCACCGACAGGTGGCGGTCGAAACGCCCGAGACCACCGCGCAACTTGAGACGAGCCTTCGGTATGTGACCGGGGCAGAACCCGAAACCGACGCCGGAACCGCCGCGCTTGTCCCCATCGTTCACAACAACGTGCTGTACGACGTACTGGTCGTCTACGCCGCGGACCATACTTCGATCGGCCACCGCGAACAGGACGTGCTGGCCGAACTCGGCGAAACTATCGGCTACGCGCTCCGGACGGCCGAACAGCGACGCGCGCTGGTTGGCGATGCGACCACCGAAGTCGTCTTCGAGATCGACTGTCCGGCAGAGCCACTGATCGAACTGTCGGCAGTCGCCGACTGCACCGTCCATCTCGAGAGCCTGAGCACGCGCTCGGATGGTCGGCTCCGACAGTTCATTCTCGTCGACGACGCCGATCCCGAGGCGTTCAGAACGTATGCCGACCGCACACACATCGACCAGCCGACCGTGCTGGTCGAGCGCGATGACTGTTTCGTGGCCACGCTAACAACTGACGGGAGCCCAGTAGTCGACTGTGTCGCCGAACAGGGCGTCTCACTGTCGGCGTTCAGTGCGACCGGGGGTCACGGAACGATCTCGATGACAGTGCCCGAGACCACCGATATTCGGACGCTGGCCGAGCAGTTCGAGACGGCGTTTGGACGGGCTGAACTGCGAGCAAAACGGCAGCTCGATTCGACAGCCGACGACACCCCACAGGGGTTTCGACAACAGCTCGAAACAGAGCTCACCGACCGACAACACGAAACGCTACAGGCGGCCTACCACGCCGGCTTTTTCGCGTGGCCGCGAGACAACACCGGCGAAGCCATCGCCGACCGACTCGGCGTCAGTGGGCCGACGTTCCTGCAACATCTCCGGGCTGGCGAACGGAAGCTACTCCAAGCACTGTTCGAACAGGATCAGACAGTGTACAAATAATGTGCGCGCAGAGACCATCGTATCTCCAGCCAGCGAGGCGGCCACGTAACAGCGTTTCAGATTGGTTCCTATGTGTATAGGTAAGTAACTAGAATGTACTCTACCATCATAGGTACAATCATTAATACCATGGGTGGCTTGTCGTTAGATGTGTCAAGATCGGCGGGCCGCCATCGACAGGCTACTGTCACAGCGGTTCCCGGCGTTCAGTCGACACATGCAATCCCACCACAACCCACACACATCGATCACCATCACGCTCACCCACTTACCCACCCACCAATTTAGGGCCGTGTTACGCCCACGGCCTGGGTGAGCGTCGTGATCATCCCTGTTAGTTGGGCCCCGCTGTCGCTTCTGCCCTCCACACCACACTTCAGCCTGCGACTCTGTAGGCTGAGAGTGCGATGCGGTTTTACCCGATAGGCTTGTAGTACCGACAATGAGCAAGCCGAGCCCCGAAGTGTACGAAGACGGACGCGGGATGGACGCACACAACGCAGTGATGCGCGAGATCCGCGGCCTCAAGGAGAAACACTACGATCCCCACGAACCCACCCGCGTGTGGGTCGACGAGGACAACACGCCCGACGGCGTCTATGAGTCGCTGACAATCATTCTCAACACCGGCGGCTGCCGGTGGGCCCGTGCGGGTGGCTGTACGATGTGTGGCTACGTCGCCGAAAGTGTCGAGGGCGGCACCGTCGAACACAGCGCGTTGATGGACCAGATCCAGGCCTGCCTGGACCACGAAGCCGACAACACCGACGAGCCTGCGGATCTGATCAAGATCTACACCTCCGGGTCGTTCCTCGACGAACGCGAAGTACCGGCCGAAACTCGTCGGGCCATCGCCGAAACGTTCGGTGACCGCAAGCGGATCGTTCTTGAGTCACTCCCTGATTTCGTCGACACCGAGAAGATCACCGACTTTACCGAGCAGGGACTCAGCGTCGACATCGCCGTTGGCCTCGAGACGGCGACCGACCGGATTCGTCACGACTGCGTCAACAAATACTTCGACTTTGCTGATTTCGAAGAGGCCTGCGCGACTGCCAAGAACGCCGGCGCGGGTGTCAAAGCCTATCTGCTGATGAAGCCACCGTTCCTCTCCGAACGGGAGGCTCGCGACGATATGATCGAGTCGGTCCGGCGATGTGCGGCGGTTGAGGGCTGTCATACAGTCTCGATGAACCCCTGTAACGTCCAGCAGTACACCATGGTCAACGAGCTGTTTCGGGAGGGCGGCTACCGCCCACCGTGGCTCTGGTCGGTTGCGGATGTCCTCGAACGGACGGCGGATGTCGACGCCATCGTGATCTCCGATCCCGTCGGCCACGGCTCGGATCGCGGCGCGCACAACTGCGGCGAGTGCGACGACAGAGTCCAGAAAGCGATCAAGGATTTCGATCTCCGGCAAGACGAGACCGTGTTCGAGCAGGTGAGCTGTGACTGCGAGCGAAC
>CAZOOU010000159.1:0-3684 GCA_964581495.1 uncultured Haloferacaceae archaeon | reverse complement strand
CGTCGTCGTCCATGATGTCGTCGTGGATCAGTGTAAACGACTGGATGATCTCGATGGCGACCGCCGCCCGCATCAGGTCGACTTGGCCGTCCGAGCGTGTCGGAAACGCTCGGTAGTCCGCCTCGGGAGGCTCGATATCGGCGAGCGCCTCGCCGACCAGTAGCGTGACGGTGGGTCGGAGTCGTTTGCCGCCAGCCTGCAGAATGTACCGAGAGGCCTCATACAGCCGCTCGGGCTCGGCAAGCGGCAGCTCGGCGTCGATGGCATCGTTGACCTGTTCGCGCCGCTGGCCGATCGCGGCGAGTACCCGTTTTTCGGTGGCGTTTTGGGTCATTCCTCCACCAGCTGGATGAGATTACCGTTGCGCGTGACGTGCAGATCACGGCCCACCTCGTAGCCGAACGACTCACAGAGATCAACGTACGGTGCAAACCCTTTGAGATCTTGATGGGCCGGGATCACGTGCTGTGGCTGCAGCGCATCGAGCATCTCGAAATGGCCCTCTTCCCGAAGATGGCCCGAGACGTGGATGTCGTCGTAAATTCGGGCACCTTGCATTCTCAGCAGGCGTTCGGACTGGTATCGCTGGCCCTCGTTTGTCGGTTCGGGAATCACCCGGGCCGAAAACAGCACCTTGTCGCCCTCTTCGAGCTGGTATGGTGTCTCGCCGCGACCCATCCGGGTGAGCATCGCTCGTGGCTCGCCCTGGTGGCCCGTTACGATGGGCAGATAGTTTTCTTTGCCCTCTTTCATAATCCGCTTGAACGTGCGGTCGACCGATTT
Organism: uncultured Haloferacaceae archaeon; assembly: GCA_964581495.1. Taxonomy (GTDB): domain Archaea; phylum Halobacteriota; class Halobacteria; order Halobacteriales; family Haloferacaceae; genus Halohasta. The sequence goes on along the minus strand of CAZOOU010000159.1, from coordinate 2,901 downwards.
GCGGTGGCCGTACATTCCGAGGTCGTCGGGGAACTCCACGAAGTCGAGGCGTTCGGCCGTGCCCGAATACTTCTCCATCGACCGGCCGAGCAGGACGGGTTTGCGGCCGATATCCTCGGCGAACTCGACGAGTGATTTGACGCGGGCGATGTGGCTCGAAAACGTCGTTGCCACGATGCCGCCGTCATAGTCCTCGATGGAGTACATCACGTCTTTGAGGTGTTTGCGGGCAACCGACTCCGAGGGGGTCCGGCCCTTGCGGCCGGCGTTCGTGCAGTCCTCGATGTAGGCCAACACGCCGTTGCCCTCGCGGCCGATCTCGCGGAACCGATCCATATCGATCGGGTCGCCGATCACTGGCGTGTGATCCATTCGTTTGTCGAGCCCGTAGACGACTGCGCCCTCAGGCGTGTGGAGCACAGGATTGATCGCGTCGATAATCGAGTGGGTGACGTTGACGAACTCCAAGTCGACCTGTCCGCTGTCGCCGATGGACATCGTCTCGCCGGCGTCCATTTTGACGAGATCGTTTTCGACGTTGAACTTCGATTCGCCCTGGATCTGCTGTTTGACCAGCTCGATTGTAAACGGGGTGGCGACGATGGGTGCGTTGTACCGGTGGGCCAGCTTCGAGATCGCCCCGATATGATCGAGGTGGCCGTGAGTCGGGACAATGGCCTGAACATCGCCTTCGAGGTCGCTCATCACCCGGTCGTCGGGGATCGCGCCCATATCGATCAGATCGAGACTGTGCATCTGTTCGGTCTGGACGTTGTCGTGGATCAGCACCTGCGAGAGGTTCAGACCCATATCGAAGACGACGACATCGTCGCCCGCGCGGACGGCCGTCATCTGACGTCCGACCTCTTCGTAGCCGCCGATTGTTGCGATTTCGATTTCCATAGTATCTACAAGTCCTACCCGCGTGTGGGGGCCAAAGCCCCGGCGTTGTCGTGCGTCGGTGTGGCCCCGCTGTGTCGACGCCGGCGAGTCGGCCGCCCTCGACAGTTTCCCGCGGGTTCGTTGGTGGATGGCCGTTGAACGTGCGGTGTTAAAAACTACATGGGTTGTCGTGGTTTCGGACGCTCCAGTTCCTGATTTCGCCCTTTCGGTGCGCTTTGGTCGACGACGGAGTCGACGAACAACGCGAGAGCGCCATACTGTTCCGGTACGTTTATTACCGAAACTGGCGGCTGTGACCGTATGAGTGGACGACCCCTCGATGTTCTTGAGGCGTCTCTGGATGAGACGGTAACCGTCGCCCTGAAGGACGGAACCGCCTACGTCGGGACGCTCGCAGGCTACGACCAACATATGAATGTGGTTCTCGACGCGCCGGGCGACCTGAGCGACGACGAGGGCTTCGGCGAGCTGACCGTCGAGTCAGTCGAAGACACAACCATTATACGCGGCGATAACGTCGTCTCGATAACTGTATGACCGGATCAGGAACCCCTACGCAGGGCAAGAAGAACAAAACGACACACGTCAAATGTCGACGCTGTGGCGAGAAATCCTACCACTCCCGCAAGAAAGTCTGCTCGTCGTGCGGCTTCGGCAAATCGGCGAAACGACGCGACTACGAGTGGCAGTCGAAAGCCGGCGAATAATCTCTTTTCAGATACTGTCGGTTCTTTCGGCGGTCGCGTGCGAGTGACAACTATTCGCTCCGAAACGAGTCGACGCCACTGGCTCACTCGCTCCGAAGCAACGCCACGCCACTGGCTCCGAAACGAGTCGACGGACACCACCGTCGACGGGCGATTTTGACGCAGATATGCACGCACGTGTATAATTGCCCACTCTAAAGCCTACAGGACAGCACAAACACGGGGTTTTTAGCTACCGACTGTTGTACAGCCAGTATGGAACACGGCCGGGATTCGACCCATCCTGTCGACGGGCCAACGGAGAAATGCGGCGTTGTCGGGATCGCTGTGGCGGATCGTCCTGCCGCACGACCATTGTACTACTCGCTGTATGCGCTCCAGCATCGGGGCCAAGAATCAGCCGGAATCGTCACTCACGACGGTTTCCAACAGCACAGCCACGTCGACATGGGGCTTGTCGGCGACGTATTTTCGGCGAGTGATTTAGAGAACCTCAACGGCTCTACGGGAATCGGCCACGTCCGGTATCCCACCGAGGGCTCGATTGGGACCTGTTGTGCCCAACCGTTTTCGGTTTCGTTCAAATCCGGCTCGCTGGGGCTGTCGCACAACGGCAATCTCGTCAACGCCGACGAAATCCGCGATGAGCTCGCTGGGTTGGGCCATGCCTTCACGTCGGATGGCGACACCGAAGTGATCGCCCACGACATCGCCCGGAACCTCCTCGAAGAAGACCTCATCCGGGCAGTCAAACGCACGATGCAACGAATCCACGGCTCGTACTCGCTGACGATCATGCACGATGACGCCGTTATCGGCGTTCGGGACCCGCAGGGCAACCGCCCGCTGTGTATCGGAAAACTCGAAGACGGCTACATGTTGGCCTCCGAGTCGGCGGCTATCGACACCCTTGATGGCGAACTCGTTCGGGACGTCCGACCGGGCGAACTCGTGGTTCTCGACTCCGATGGGTCGGGATACGATTCGTATCAACTCGTTAACAAAGAAAACACCGCCCACTGCTTTTTCGAACACGTCTACTTTGCCCGACCCGACTCAGTAATCGACGAGAGTCTTGTCTACGATGTCCGGCGGACACTCGGCGAAAAACTCTGGGAGGAAAGTGGCATCGAAACCGATGTCGTCCTTCCCGTCCCCGACTCCGGGCGAGCGTTTGCCTCCGGCTATGCGGACGCCGCAACCGAGACGACCGCCGACGGTGAGGCGCGCGACGAAGACGACCCCGGCGTCGAGTTCGCCGAGGGGCTGATGAAAAACCGGTACGTCGGCC
>CAZOOU010000158.1:0-3713 GCA_964581495.1 uncultured Haloferacaceae archaeon | reverse complement strand
CCGACGGCGAGGCCACAACCACCGACGGCGAACCCACACCCACGGACCAATGAGCGACGAGTGGCGATGGCTCGCGGCCGAGGAATCGGTTGTCTGGGAGGGTCGACCCCGGCTGTCGACGATGCTCGACAGCGTTGCGGTCGGCCTGGCCGTCCTCGTTGCGGCGGGCTGGCTCGCCGTCAGCGTCGACCCGCGGCTGGCCGTGGGTGGCCTTCTCGGACTCCCGATTCCGGTGTGGGGGTATCTCCGGATCACCAACACCACCTATCTGGTGACGACGCGGGCGATCTGGGTCAAAACCGGCGTGCTCGGGCGGTCTGTTCGCCGAATCTCGCTGTCGAAGGTCCAAAACACCGCCTACGAGCAGTCGGTCCGCGGCTCGCTGTTCGGCTATGGGACAGTCACCATCGAGGTCGCCGGCGGCCGTGACATCCAGTTTCGGCGCATTGACGACCCCCGACCCGTCCAGGAGGGAATCGACGACCAGATCGGCCACGGTGTCGACAGCGATGTTCCTGGCTCGACCGAGCAGTGGCAGGCAGTGCTTGCGGCGGTTAGTGAGATCCGCGAGCGGATCGAAACGCGTTCGGCGTGATCACTGCCGGTCGGTGTCGCCCGTGCCGTCGCCGTCGGCCGCAACGGTATCGGCCCCGCTCGCGATGTCGACTGCGTCTTTCCACTCGCCGAGCCCAGACGGATCGAGATGAATGTGGGCGTCGCCAACGTCGTCGAGAGCCCTGAGATCGTCGACGAGTTCGCTTTCGAGGTCGTGGGCCTGCCGGATCGTCATCTCGCCGTCGACCTCGACGTGGACCTCGACTTCGATCAGCGTCCCATCGTAAAAGGCAGTGAGATCGTGGAGCCCTTCGACACCGTCGTGGGCTTTGAGTTCTTGGCGGATTTCGGTTCGTTTCTCATCTGTGGGTGCGGCTCCAACCAGATAGTCGACGTTCTCTCTGGCGATCTCGATGCCCTGATAGATGACGAGAACGCTGACCAGCGCGCCGGCGATCGGGTCCAAGATGGGGACGCCGACCAACACACCCAACACACCGATGACGGCCGCAACCGTCGTGTACAGATCGTTTAGACAGTCAGTCGCCAGCGCCGAGAGCGCGGTCGAGCCCAGCCCCTCGTTGGCCCGCTGGGTGTACCAGTAGACCAGATACATGTCGACCATCGCAAACGCCAGCGCGGCGAGCAAAAAGACGCTGAACTGGACGTCCGTTCCGAACAGGACACCACGGGACGATTCGTACAGGAGATTCAGTCCCAACAGCACAATCACCGCGCCGACGAACAGCGCAGTCAGTGGTTCGATGCGGGCGTGGCCGTGGGGGTGCGATTCGTCGGCAGTGTCGTACGACTGACTCCCCCAAACGAGCACAACGATGCTGGCGACCAGATCCGCAATCGAGTGGGCCGCATCCGCAATGAGCGCGACCGAACCGAACGCGAGTCCTGCCGCGCCCTCAACGACGATTTTGGCTGCATTGCCGAGGACGTTGACCCATGATGCACGAGAAAAGCGTCGACGGGCCTCGGCGACTTTCATACCCTCCATTTGCGGCAAACACCATTTGAGCGTTCGGGTTTCGCGGCTCAAAGCGGTGTCTTTGTGCCGTCTATCGCAGTTTTCGATGGTATCTAAAAGCGTGGGAGCGCGGTCAGCTAGTCAGTCGACCCCAGTTGGGTTTGGTGGTCGTGGGGTATCTCGTCGCTGGGTTCGCGGTGGCCGACTGTCCGCTGTGGGAACGGAATGTCGATGGATTCGGTGTCAAAGCGGGCTTTGACCTCCTCGATGACGGAGGCGGTCGCCCGCCAGCGGCGTTGCGGGGTGGGCGGCGAGATCCAAAACCGAATGTCGAGATCGACCGCCGACCCGCCGAAGCTCACCGGAAACACCTGCGGGTTCGGGTTGCCGTCGACCATTTTTGCCTCTTTGACCGCCTCGGCGGCGACCGCTGCGGCGCGGGTGGGGTCGGCGTCGTAATCAACGCCGACCTCGACGTGCACCCGGAGTTTGCCGTCGCGGCTCCGGTTTGTCACTGCGCGGTCGGCGACGTTGTCGTTCGGAATGACGACGTGTTCGCCGTCGAAGTTCCGCAGGTGGGTGTTCATAATCGTGATTTTGGTGACAATGCCCTCGTTGTCGCCAACCGAGACCCAGTCACCGATCTCGAAGGGGCGAGCAAACATGAGGACAAAGCCCGCGATCAGCGAGCCAAGCGTCTGTCGGGCGGCCATACCGACAACAATACCGAGGAATCCTGCCCCGACGAGAATGCCGCCGATCTCTATTCTCCAGACGCTCAAAATGCCGATACCGACGACCACAATGAGCGCGACCTGTGCAACGCGGGTGAGAATCTGTTCTTGATGGGCAGTAATATGGCTCGTGTCGGTTGTGAACTCGGTGATGACGTCCTGCAACACGTTGTTGCCAAGGGCAGCCAAAATCAGCAGCAGCGCCGTGATGGCGATTCGCGTGATCGTCGGCACCGCTGATTCGAGCAGGCCAATGACAAACCAGGCGATGTCGACTTGGCCCCAGACGATCAACAGGGACAACACCGTCAACACAACCAACAGGAACTGCGCCGCTCTGACGATCACCGCAATCACCTGGGTCAGCGGGACGACATCCTCGGTTCGCTCGGCGAGATCCGCAACTCGATCACCGAACCGATTGTGTGTCCAGTTGGCAGTCACCCGTCTCGTCTGGTCGACGAGCCGCGGGATCACCAACCCCGCAGCCCCCAGCGCGACGATGACGAGGCCCAGGCTCACTGCGATCTGTACCTCCGTCGAGACAATTTCGCCCAACAGTGACTCTAACCGAGTCACAACCCCCGCTGCTTGCATAGCAACGGATACTCACTAACTACTGAAAATAATAGTGATATGTACAGCCGATAGCAGCGAGCTACTCGGCGGCCAGATGCGCCTCGACGCGGTCGATGAGCTGTTCGTTGCCGAGATGGACCGGCACACGCTGATGGAACCGGGTTGGCTCGACATCGAGGATCGACTGGCTGCCATCGGAGGAGACGCCGCCGGCAGACTCGACGATGTAGGCCATCGGAATCCCCTCGAACTGCAGGCGGAGTTTGCCGTTTTCGGCCGACTTGAGCGCGGGATACGAGAAGATCCCGCCGTAGGTCAACACCTGGTTGACGTCGGCGACCATCGAGCCGCCGTAGCGGAGTTTGTACTCCTGTTCTACCTCGTCGATGAAGTTGGCAAAGCCCTCGGTCCAGTCGGGCACGCGGCCACCCATTCCGTACACGACCGGGTCGTCGGGAATCGTCACGTCGTCGTTGATGATCTCGATCTCGCCGTCGCCGACGTTCGCCTCGTAGACCTGCCCGTCGCGGGCGACAGTCATCGTCAAAATCGGGCCAAAGAGGACGAAGCCGGAGGCAAGCAGTCGGTCGCCACCAGCCGGCAGATCGCCCTCGTAGACGGCGATGATCGTCCCCATCGGGCTGTTGGGTTTGATGTTTGATGAGCCGTCAAGTGGGTCGCAGGCAATCGAGATGTCGCCGCTTCCCACGTCGATTGGCTCGGCCTGCTCTTCGCTAGCGTAGATGCCGACGCCGTCGATTGCGCCAAGTCCCTCTTCAATGAGTTCGTCGGCGTAGGCGTCGGCCTCCAAGCGGGTCTCGCCGCTGGGGTTGGTCTCGTCGCTTTTGACCCGTCGACCGGGCAGC
>CAZOOU010000157.1:0-3747 GCA_964581495.1 uncultured Haloferacaceae archaeon | reverse complement strand
CGGGCGACTGTTCCAACGGGCACGCGGGCGACTGGTTTGGTCGCGCTGGCGGCGTTGACGATGTCCTCGGCGACACGCTGCGGGGAAACCGAGCCGGGGCCGTCGCCGCCGACGGCCTCGGTGTCGTCAAAGATTCCATAAAAGTCCTCGTAGGCCGCCGAACGGTCGACGCCGTCGACCTCTGTGCTGGCGCGATCCGAGAAGTTGGTCGTGACCGGCCCCGGTTCGATGAGGACGACATCAATGCCGAACTCCTGGACTTCGGCGCGGAGCGCGTCGGACATTGCTTCGAGCGCGAACTTCGAGCCGCAGTAGGTACCGCCGCCGGGGAAGGCGACCCGGCCGGCGACCGAGGAGATGTTGATGATCGTCCCGCGTTCTTCGCGTCGCATGTGTGGGAGGACGGCGCGAATAAGCCGGTGGGGGCCGTACACGTTCACCGCGTACTGGTTTTCGACCTGTTCGATCGGGGTGTCTTCGAGTGGGCCAAACTGACCGTAGCCGGCGTTGTTGACCAGACAGGAGATAACGCCCTCCTCGTCGAGAATGCGGTCGACCACGCGGTCGACGTCCTCTTGGTTGGTTACGTCGAGCCGGTCGGTTTTGCAGCCGGCGTCTCCCAAGGGTTCGATATCCGCGGGGTCGCGGGCGGTCGCGTACACTGTCCACCCCTCGTCGACAAAGGCTAGGGCCGTAGCCCGTCCAATGCCGGACGAACAGCCAGTAATGAGTACCGTCTTCGGTTGCACACCCATTCTTCCGTCCGATGGGTGTTAATTATGTGCCTTTTTTCAGCCCCGTAGTTGCCATCAGCTGCCGAGCCGCCGCTTGCAGTCGTCGACGTACTGGTCGGCCAGCCGCGTCGGTTCGGGGAGTTTGTACCCCCCGCCGACAGCCGCAACGAGATCGACGGCCGTCTCGGCGCTCACCCGGTGTCCTGGACTCACATATAAGGGGTTGATAGACCGATTCGGCGAGTCGTACTGTCTGGACTGGTAGGCGTACCCAATCGTCGTCCCGGCCGGACAGTCGACCCGGCTCGTCGCCTCGATTGGCGTGCGCCAGCCTTCGGGTCGCCCCTCGACTGCTTCGTGTGGCTCGCCACACAGCAAACTCTTTGCGACACCAATAGCAGGAAGATCGAAGACGACGCCCATGTGGGTCGCCAGCCCCGCTTGGCGGTAGTGGATGCGGCCGCTGCCGTCGAAAACAGCGAGATCCGGCTCGCAGTCGAGGGTTCGAAACGCTTCGACGATGGCTTCGCCCTCTCGAAACGCCAGCAGGCCCGGTATATAAGGGATCGAGAGGTCGACGACTGCGTGGGTGCGTTCGATTATCTCGCCGTCCTGGATGGCGACAATTGCACTGATCGCACGGTCGTCGAGAAACGCCTGGTCGACGCCCGCGATGATCGGGTGGTCTGGATTCTCAGTGTCGGACTGGGTGGAGGTGTCGGGTGGGCTGTGGGTGTCGGATAGCGTCGACTGCGAGCGGTCGCTTTGGTCAAGTGAAACCGCGGCAGGATCGAAACTGAGTCGGTCTGCAAACTCGGCGGCAGCAGCGATTTCCTGCTGTTGGGTCTCCATCGCCTCACGCGAAAGCCCTGCCTCGGGGACGAATTCGGGGCGGACGGGCTCCATCAGAAGCGTCGACCTGGCCCGCCGGGGCCGCCCGGTCCACCGGGGCCGCCGCCGAACTGGAGCTGGTTGGGAGCCCGGACCTCGCCTTTGAGTTTCTGGCCGTACCACAGTCCGATAACGAGTCCGACCAGGTGGGCAAAGTGCGCGACGTTACCCATCCCGACCGTGCCCGCGGCTCCTGGATTGACGAAGAAGACGACCGACAGGATCGCAAAGCCAAACGTGAGGATGTAGAGCGGAATCGGCAGCACGAAAAACAGCAGTACCTTCATATCCGGGTTGAGGACGGTGAGCACACCCATAATGGCAAACACCGCACCGCTGGCTCCGAGCACCGCCGAGGGCTCGCCAGTCAAGAGGGCGACGCCGATATGGCCGAGGCCGGCGGCGATGCCTGCCCCCAAAAACAGATAGAGGAACTTCTTCGAGCCGGTGTAGCGTTCGACGATCGGCCCGAAAAAGAACAGGACAATGCTGTTCGCGACGAGGTGGTAGAGCCCGCCGTGGGAGAAAATCGAGGTGAACCACGTCCAGACGTACTCGGGGTTGGCCGTCGATATAGTAAACAGCGACCGGTGGACGCCCTGTCCGAGAACGCCAAGAACGAGCATCTGAGCGATAAACGTCACCCACATCAGCCCCAACAGGGTGTAGGCCATGTTGCCACGGAAGTAGCTCAGTGGCCCACCCGTCCCTGTGACCTTCTCGACCATCCCTTTGGCTTTCGACGTTCGGTCCTGGTTGTCGACCGAATCATCGAACCCGCTGTCAAAGACGCCGCTGGGATCGTTCCAGTCGTTGAGTCCCGGACAGTCGTGGTTTTCGGGGAGCCGATGGTCCGCACAGAAGGTTTGGCCACATCGGTGGCACTGGTAGGGCATATTCTCGTCGGCGCCACACGCGTCACATCTCGCCATTAGACGTCACTACGAACGGCGGCATAAAATGGGTTTGGCTCCAGTTGCGCGCTCACTGGTCCGTCTCAGCCTCGGCCTCGACCTCGGTTTCGTCTTCGTCGTCGACCGGCGGCTCGAAGTTCGTCGGCACGACCGTCAGATGCCGTATGCCGAAGGTGGGTTGGGATGCTGCCATCACAGCTCTGTGTTGGCACGCAACACACAAATAATTACTCATGCGCATACCGTATCCTCCACTCGGTGAGTATGCACTCCATACATACTGACTGTCACGGCGGTGGTCGACAACAGCTGTTGGATCGGAGATGTGTTTATATCGCTCCAAAGACCGCACAGTCCGAGACAGTAGTTAAAAGGTCTCGTCGTAGAGCTCTTGGCTGTGTTCGATGGCGTCGACGGCAGTGGCTTTGTCCTCCCAGTCGAGCACCGTCGCACCCTCGCCGTCTTCGAGGTTTTTGTACGTGTTGAAAAACTCGGTAATCTCGTCTTGGGTCTGTTGTGGAATGTCGTCGAGATCCTCGATATGGTCGTAGCGTGGGTCCTCAGTTGGGACGGCGATGATTTTGTCGTCCTGTTCGCCGCCGTCGTCCATGCCCATCAGCGCGACCGGGCGGGCCTCGATTACACAGCCGGGGAAGGTGGCGTCTTCGACCAACACAAGCACGTCGAGCGGGTCGTCGTCGTCGTACCACGTCTGGGGAATAAAGCCGTAATCCGACGGATAATGCACGTTTGAATGCAGTACGCGGTCGAGCACGACGGCAGGAATATCCTTGTCGTACTCGTACTTGTTTCGTTCTCCCTTTAGACATTCGACGACCGCATAGATCGTCTCGGGGGCGTCAGGTCCGGCGTCCAGTGTTTTCCAGAGGTTCGTCATTACAGCTATGGCTTCCGAGAGCCGCCCAAAATGCTTTTCGAGACCACTCGAAGACGTTCCTGATTGTTTATCGACGTGAGATTTTTCTTCATTTTGCTGACCATATATTTCAAGAAAACGAGACTGTACTGAGATACTACATTCAAATTTCGCCTCCTGTCGCCAGTTAAAAATTGATATAATCGGGTGGTTGAGCCAGTGATACGGCGGCTCGACTGGTTTGGCGCTCGTTGAAAACTTCCAAGTTGAGAAGTGTTAAATACCATGATGACATTTACCCAACTATGTCAGAGGCACAATCAGTTAGTGA
>CAZOOU010000156.1:0-3847 GCA_964581495.1 uncultured Haloferacaceae archaeon | reverse complement strand
ATGCCGTCGGCGGTCAGCGCGCTGCCCTCGAAGTCGACTGGATCGGCGTCGATCTCTGTAGCTCTGTCGGCCTCGCCACCGAGACAGCCGGCGACACCGCCAGCGAGTGTGGCTCCCGCAAGCCCGAGGAATCGGCGGCGGTGTTGTGTCCACTGCGCCGAGTCGACACGGTGATTTCTGCCCATACGAGTTTAGGTAGGCCTAAAACATAAAACCGTTCTGATTTTGCCCGTTCACCACTTGTCGACACGGCTGTCGAGCGGTTTTATTTGACTTGGCTGTCTCACGGCAGCTATGGCAATCGAAACGCGTGATCATGCGCATCTCATTACGCATGCGCTGGCGAAAGACACGCTGTCGACGCTGCGGTCGGTCGAGACCTCACAGGTCGAGTTCAGAAAGGGCCTGATGCGGCTCGGGCGGCTCTGTGGCTACGAGATCATCGATGGCGTGATGGACACCGAGTTCGTCCCGATCGAGACACCGCTCGCAGCAACCACCGGCGAGCGCGTGAAAGGGCTCGACAACGTCGTTATTATCAACGTACTCCGGGCAGCCACCCCGTTCGTTGAGGGGCTTTTAAAAGCCTTCCCGCGAGCCAAGCAGGGTGTCATCTCGGCGGGCCGCGACGAATCAGCAGGCATGAACGATGACGGCGAGTTTCCGATCAGTATCGACTACGTCAAACTCCCCGAAATCAAGGAACAGGACACGGTGATCGTCGCCGATCCCATGCTCGCAACCGGGTCGACGATGTGTGCGGTGCTCGACCATGTCACTGAGGCCGCCGACGGCTACGAGAACCTGTTTATGCTGTCGGCGGTCTCGGCCCCGCCGGGCCTGATCCGTGTCGACGAACGGTTTCCGGATGTCGACCTACTGACGGTCGCCATCGACGACCGGCTTGACGATGACGGCTACATCGTGCCTGGACTGGGCGACGCGGGAGACCGGACATTTGGGACCACCTAACGGCGGCTACTCGATGTCGACTCGGCCGCTGGTTGCATTTAACAGCCGTTCCCGAAGCTCGCCCGCCTCGTCGACCGGCACCCGGACCTCGAAGCCGGCGCGTTCGTCGTAGCTGGCCTCGAACTCGACGCCTTCCGACTCCAGAATGCTACGCACGGTGCCCGAATCGTCGTACTCAACGGTTGCCGTGAATCGTTCGTGTGGCACGGTCTCGATAATGCCGGCGTCGTCGACGGCTTGCTTGACGGCCGCCGAGTAGGCACGGGCTAAGCCACCAACCCCGAGATTAGTCCCTCCATAATACCGGGTGACGACCGCCACAAGATTTTGAAGATCCTGCTGGACAAGCACGTTGAGCGCGGGTTTGCCGGACGAGCCACTAGGTTCGCCGTCGTCGCTGCACCACTCTCTGAGCATTACTTCACCCAGTTGGTCGGCCGACGCCTCACCCGCCGGCACGCGGTAGGCCGGAACGTGATGGGTTGCGTCGGGGTAGGTTGCTTGGACATCCGCAATGAGTGCCTCGGCTTCCGCGACGGTGTCGACAGGCTCGACGACGGCGAGAAACTCCGAGCCCTGGCGGTCGAGCGTGGCGTCGCCGCGGCCCGCGACGGTCCGAAACGAGTCAGTCACACCCCCAGTTAGGCGGCGAGTATCTAAGGGCTACTGGTCAGGGGCTGTCGAATCGCCCGGAACTGGCGAGCCGTATCGGTCGGGATGGTGAAGATAATAGAGGCCGGCGAACGCCAGGATACCGAACAGTTCGACGAGCTTTGAGACGGCTGCCAGTGGATCGTCTGCGAGTGCATCGAGTGGTGCGGGCGTCACCAGCAGATAACCGATCAAAAGGCAAGCGAGCACTCCGCCGCCGAGCGCGCTGAGCCGGCGGTAGTGATATCCTCGAAACAGGGCGGCCGCAATCGCCACCAACAGCAGCGCGGCGGGGACGAATAAAAAGGGTCGACTGTCGTCGACCGGATTGAACAGTAGCTCGACCGACAGCTGTGGGACCGCCCAGAGCAGATGGATCGCCGCCACGACGAGCGCGGCCTGAATCGCGAGGAGTCGACACGCGCGTTCGAGCAGCTGAGACATCAGAACTCGACCCGCCGGACGAAGGGGAGTTCGCGGATCGAAACGAGGAGGTCGCCCGAGATCTCCTCGTCGGTGATGATGTGGAGCCGCGGCTCGTCGGTGAACTCCGGGTCCTCGCTGATGATCTGGCGGATCGAAATCCCGTGGTCGGCGATGAGGTTCGAGACGGTGGCGACGATGCCGGACTCGTCGGCCGCATCGACCTCGACGGTCATCACGGTGAGATCCAACACGGGCGCGAGATCCCGGAGGCTCGGAATCGCCGAGATGTTCTCAAAGATGCGCCGGAGTTCGGGATCGCTACGGATCGCATCCGTCGTCGAATCGACCACTCGGCGGTCGACGTCGATCTCGCGGGCAATACCCGTATAAGGGATTTCGATACCGCCGGAGACGACCCGGCCGTCCTCGTTGACCGAAAAGCCGCGTTCGAGGAGCAAGCGAATCACCGCCTGCTGGCTTGGGCTGCCCTCGAACTTCTCCATGATTTCGTCGAACATCAGTTGGCCTCCGTCTGTGCGTTCACAGTTCGCCTTTGGTGCTTGGAGTGTCGCTCCGTCGACCGTCGACCTGCGTGGCGTCATCGAGTGCGCGCGCGAGAGCCTTGAACAGGGCTTCGACCTCGTGGTGGGCGTTGGTCCCCGAAACGACTTCGGCGTGGAGCGTCAGCCCAGCATTGAGCGCGAGCGATTCGGCGAAGTGCCGCGCCATATCGCTGGTAAACTCGCCGATCTGCTGTTGGGAAAACTCGCCCTTGAAAACGAAGTAGGGCCGCCCGCTGACGTCGACGACAACTGAGGCGACCGCCTCATCAAGGGGGACCCGGCGGTCGGCGTAGCGAACGATGCCGCGTTTGTCGCCGAGAGCCGCTTCAAGGGCTTCGCCGAGCGTGATGCCCACGTCTTCGACGGTGTGGTGGTCGTCGATTTCGAGATCGCCGTCACAGCGGACGGTGAGATCGAACAGCCCGTGTTTGGCCAGCGCGGTCAACATGTGATCAAAAAAGCCGATACCGGTGTCGACGGTTGCCTCGCCGTCGCCGTCGAGATCCAGCGTCACCTCGATGGTCGTCTCGCTCGTCTCGCGGCTGACGGCGGCAGCCCGTGTCTCGCTCATGGGGGTACTGAGACACGCGGGGGATATGGTGGTTGCGCTGTTTGTGCGCCTTGCTCGTTCGATAGCTGACTGGAAAGAACTAGAACGTCCCCGAGCTACTCGTCGACTGCCTCTCGTGCTGCACCCAGGGTAAACGCACCCTCGTACAGCGCGGTGCCGACGACAACCGCCGCCGCGCCCGCATCCCGCAAGGCCAGAATGTCGCTGATCGAGGCGACCCCGCCGCTGGCGACCACCGGAATCTCGACCGCGTTGCAGACCCGACTCACCAGGTCCGTGTTCACGCCCTCCAGTTGCCCCTCAACGTCGACATCCGTGAACAAAATAGCCCCCGCACCCAGCTCCTCGTACCGGCCGGCGGCCTCGGCGGGATCGAGTCCCGTCGACTCGGTCCACCCCGAGACGACGACCTCGCCGTCTTTGGCGTCGAGGCTCACCATCACCGAACCGGGGTATCGCTCGGAGATCTCGGCGACGATGTCGGGATTCTCGACGGCCGCGGTCCCCAGAATCACCCGGTCGACACCCAGATCCAGCAGTTCAACGGCGTCTTCGGCAGTTCGAATCCCACCCCCAATCTGGAGATCGACCGCGGTAGTCTCGATAAGTGTCTCGAACGCCGCACTGTTGACGCGCTCGCCCTCGAACGCGCCGTCGAGGTCGA
>CAZOOU010000155.1:0-3849 GCA_964581495.1 uncultured Haloferacaceae archaeon | reverse complement strand
CTATGACGAAGCTCAAAACATACGGCCGCCAAGCGGTCAACACGGTGCTCGAACGCGTCGGGCGGGGAATCGGACAGGTCCAAGAGCGCAAGCCTTTGGCCTACGATCTGCTGGAAACCGACGAGGCGTATCTGGTCGTCTTCGACGCCCCAGGTGCGACAAAAGACGATATTCAGGTCAAGTTCATGGACAACGAACTCGAAGTCCGGATCGACCGCTTTCGGGAGTTCTACGAGGGCTTCGAGATGCGCTTTCCCGGCCGTGGGCTGACGCTTTCGGGGACCGCCACGTTCCCTGATGATGCCAGTATCTCCGCCTCACACGTCGACCCGGCGGCCACACTCACTCGTTCGGGGACGCTACAGGTTCGCGTTCCGAAAGCCGAAGACGCCAAAACGGTTGCAGTGACCGACGAATCGGTCGACGCCGAACAGCCAGAGCCTCCCGAGTCATCGACCGACGACGATAGCACACGGATCGATATCGAAGACGGTGCCGACGACGCCGAGTCCGAAGACGACGAAAAGTAGCGTCCTTTTTAAATCGGGAGTTCAGCATCGGGATCGGTCACGCGGTCGACCTCCGCCGGAATCTCCCAGGCTGTTGTGAGTTCGAGCAGCTGCGCCAACATCTCGCCGGTGGCTCCCCAGACGGTGTAGCCGTCGACGTGGAAGTAGTGGATGCGCAGCGGGCCGTACTCCGGGTGGTCTCGGAACTCGGATTCGTAGTTGCGGCGGTCGATCAGGTCGTCGACGCCCAGCCGGACGATCTCGGCGACCTCGTACTCGTCGCGCGTATACTCGCGGTCGGGAATCAGCCCGACAAAGGGGCGGACGAGATAGTGGGTGACTGTTTCTTTGTCGTCGACCGCGCCGATGATCTCGGCGTCTGCAGCACGGAGACCGATCTCCTCGTTGGCCTCTCGGAGTGCGGTCGCCTGCAGGTCGCTGTCTTCGGGTTCGCGGCCACCGCCCGGAAAGCTCATCTGGCCCGGATGGGTGCCGAGGTGTTCGGAGCGTTTGGTAAACAGGATCTCATACTGGTCGCCCTGCTGGATGATCGGAGCGAGCACCGCTGCCTCACGGTCTGCCGAGGCCACGTGCGATGGGGTGTATCGGCGAATGCCCGTCAGGTCCATAGTTCACCGTTGGGCGGTGTCCTCTTAATCTTGCGGGAGCACCGGCTCCAACGTCGACCGAACCGCGCCAGCATCGACAGACACCCACGTCTCGATATCGTAGCTCACATCCAGTAACTCGGCGGCTCGGTCGGTTTCGCCGGTGTCTGCCACCGCTGTCGCCTCGGCGGTTAGTCGCTCGCTAACTTGGGCGGCGAGTCGCTGACGGTCGACTGATCGGCGGTCGAAATCCAAGATATGCGGCAAGTCCTCGGCGTTCGGCGGCAGCGTGGGAAACGCAGTGGGACCGACGGTGACCAGCGTTTCGCTGGCACTGGCTTCGGGTCGGTCGGCTGGCTCGTACTCAACCAGCGCGTAGGCTCTTACTGCCGACTCAATTGCGGCTTCGAGCGCCGTCTCGTCGACGTCTTGGCCCTTTTTGAAGGCGAGTTCGCCGAGTGCGGCGGTCAGCTCCGCGTGAGTCAGTGCGCCGAACAGGTCGACGACGCCCGCCAACTCATCGTGTGTGGTCGACATATCAGCGAGCAAGTGGGCGTGACGTATCGGTCTGTCGCTCGTTACTCGGTGTGTTCGGCGTGGCTGACGGGCGGCGTCGAGTCGGTGGCTGCGGCGAGATCGGCCGCAGCGGCCTCGGCGACCGCCTCGGGTGAGATCGGTGCCTCGCGCCACGCCGGCAGCCGGCTGTCGACGCCCGGCGGGCCGACTGTTTGGCTGTAGGCATCGATCTGGTCGCGCTCGTCGGTCGCGTCGTACGACAGGCCGTTGTAGGCCGCATCGACTGCATACTGGTCGACGTATCGGTCAGCCACGGTTTGGTAGCGAGCAGCTAACGAATCGTAGTCCGGCTTGATGCCGTGGTCGGCGAGCACCTGAAACAGTGCGTCGCCGACCGCGCTGCTCATCTCGGAGAGTCCAGCCGGCCCGCTTACCGCACGGTGGTCGTGTTCGTACGCTCCGAGGTCGACCTGGGCGGTTCCCTCGAAACCAGCGTGGGCGTAGGCATCGCCTACTGTGCCGACTTCGAGCCCCCACGACCGTTGGACTCGGAGCTTCGAGACCAATTCGCCGGTGGCGGCGAACTCGCCGGCCAGCGCGTAGCGAAACGCCGAGAGGTATTCCAAAAGTGGGTCATCGTGGCTGTCGGCCAGCGTCCGCACGAGTGGCGCGTAAAACAGCCGGAACAGCCGACCGTACAGCTGATTGTTCTCGACGCGGGCGTAGTACCCCTTTGAGAACGTATGGCCGTTTTCGAGCGGGAACAGCAGGCGCGGAACGTACGACCGGTCGTAGGTTTTGGTGTCGGCATCGTGGCAGACGACGTACTCGCTTTCGAGCACCTGGCCGAGCGCGAGCCACATATCGCGGCCTTTGCCGCCTTCGCCGTTGAGTCCATGATCGGCCAACAGATCAGTGAGACGGGGGCCGCTGCACCACACTACGTCGACTGAGAGGTCGAAGCTATCGAGCCACTCACAAAAGTCGCCGACTGTCTCGGGTGGCGCTCGCAGGGGGACGACCACTCGGCCCGGATCGAGTGCCGCGAGCTCCGAGAGCACGCCTTCGGCGGCCAGCCCGCCGTACTCGCGTTCGGTCATCGGCACGACGACGGATGCCCGGTCGACGGGGGCCTCGGGGGTGGGGTCTCGAAGCGCGTGGAGCGTGGTTATCTGCTCTTGGACGTACTCCATTTGGTAGCGATCAGTAGGAGTTCTGTCGGCATATGCCCCTCGGTTTTGACAGTCGACTCACGATGGATGTGCTGTAGGGGAGTTGTCTTCGGTCGAAGGTCGTCTTCGTTCGTCCTGCCGTGTTCAGAAATAAACAGTTCGCCACAGCCAAGAGGTTTTAATAGTGGCGTTCATACAGTCAGCCAATGAAGTCGACCCGCAAAGGACTCCGAGACGGTGAGTTGGACAAAGACAACTACGGCCGGATCACGTGCAACGAGTGCGACGTGAAGCTCAAAAAGGCGAACAATCCGGACGAGATCTTCTCGCTGCGGACCTGTCCGGACTGCGGCAAAGAGTGGAAAGAACTGCCGTAACTCACTGCGGGTCGACGACCGAGAAGTCGAATCTCAACGGCTGGTTATTTGAATCTGAACGTTTCGAGGTTTTTCGGCGCGAACGTCCGCATGTTGTACTCGTGGTAGAGTGCCGACGACAGGTCCTGGACGGAGCGTTCGTCGCCGTGGACACAGAGCACTTTCTCTGGTCGTGGGTTCATTGTGCCGACGAAATCCATCAGCCCTTTGCGGTCGGCGTGGCCCGAAAAGCCGTCGACGGTTTCGACATCCAAATTGAGTTTGAGGGAGTTCGACCGGCCGCCGTTGCCGTAGCTGTCGTTCATCGGAATCTCGTCCCAGCCGTTCTGGATGCGTCGGCCCATTGTTCCCTGGGCCTGGTAGCCGACAAAGACGAGCCGCGAGTCCGGATCGGGGCCGATATGCCGCAGCCACGACATAATTGGCCCGCCGGTGACCATCCCTGAGGTCGAGAGAATGATACACTGATCGCCGTCGGCGACCTCCTGGCGTTCCTCTTCGCCGGCATCGATGTGGTTGAACTCATCGGCCAAGAAGGGGTTTTTATCCTCGTGGAAAATCCGATCCTGCAGGTCATCGCGGAGATACTCGGGGTAGGTGGTGTGGATCGCTGTCGCCTCCCAGATCATCCCGTCGAGATGGATCGGCATCTCCGGAATCTTGCCGG
>CAZOOU010000154.1:0-3862 GCA_964581495.1 uncultured Haloferacaceae archaeon | reverse complement strand
GCCCCTAGTCCCGATGTCTCGTTGACACCCGGACCGCTCTGTCGGGATGCCACTGTCAGTCAGTAGGCGGACAGGGAATATAAATTTTTCAGCCAGTACAGCGCTATTTGTGTCTGTTGGTCACCGATTGTATACAGTATCCTCCAGAGTTGGTCATTAGCGCCGACACACCCCCGCGGCCAGTCAGTTCGTCTCACAACAGGATGGTCGACCAGCGCACACAGATGCGATCTACTGAATCTCTGGCCTCATCCCCGTCGACCGCTACCCGCCGCTGACTGGCGGAAACAGCGCCAACTCGTCGGTGTCGTCAACTGGCGTCGACAGCCCACGGTCACCAACAGCCTCACCGTTCTGCAAGAGATTCAAATGCGGTTCGAGCACGCCGTCGTCGGTGTACACGCGTGGCTCTAGGTCGGGATGGCTCTCGACCAGTGCGTCCAGGGCGTCTTGGATCGTCGGCTCGTCGACCCCAGCCTCAACTGTGATCTCGTCGGTGCCGGCAATCTCAGCGAGATCCGCAAACAGCTTCCAGTGCATACGGGTACTCAGCCGTCGGTGCTCATGAGAATTGTGTCCTAACTATTCGGCGTCGTCGACATCGCCGCCGTCGACCGGCTCTACAGGTGGCTCGGCGGCCTCGATTGGCTCCGTTTCGTCGACTGGTTCGGGGGCCGTCGCCCGCTGTTCGAGCCGCCGGAGCACGTCAGGTCGACCGAGCACGTAGAGCGAATCACCGGACTCAAACGGACGGTCACGCGGCGGCAGCGCGGCGAGCTTGCCCGTTCCCGATCCTGGACGGATCGCCAACACCGCCGTCTTGATCGAGTCGGCGCTCTCGCCGACCAGCTCGCTGCCCGCCTCGACGGTGATCGACGACATCGTCTCGTCGACGCTCCGCAGGAGGGTCGCAAACTCCCGGTCGGCGTGGGGTTCGGCGGGCATCGTCACCAGCCGATACTGCTCGGTCGGTGAGAGCAACGCCGCATCTGCTTCGTCGACCGCGAGCGTGACCGCATCGCCGGCCACGCCACGAATTTCGGCGTCAGTGATCCGCTCTGGAGGTTCCTCTTTCGATCCGGTCGTCGACCAGACCTGGACCTGATCGCCGGAGGCGGCGTTGTTCGGCGGATCGGCCCGCACGGCAACCGCAACGGTTCCGGGTGCAATTGTCGCGCCGACCCCCGCCGCGCGCGACCCAATCGCGAGATACTCGACGGTCCCCGCTTCAGTGAGATCAACGTCGACGTAGCCGACCGTGTAATCTTCTTTGAGCCGCGAAATGAGCCGCGCGCGAAGTTCGTCGACGGTGAGCCGTCGGGGGAACACCAGGGTTTTGCCTGCGAGTTCGGCTTTCGTCTCCTCGGTTACGGGATCGTAGCTCTCCATGTCGCCGATCTCCTCGGGCAGTGTGACCGACGTCACGCGGCCGACAGACCGGACCATCGTCGACATTTCGGCGTTGAGATGCCCAGCACCGATCACCGAAAACAGTTCGCTGGCGGCCGCATCACCCACTCGCCGACCCACGGGTGCCGACAGCGTCGAGACGCCGAGCGCGACGACATTAAAGAAGACGACGCCAGGGCGAAACAGGTCGACAGAGCCCTCGCTGACGACGACGCCGAGCGAGGCCGTATTGATGTAGAGCGCAACGATGGCGACCCCCGCGAGAACTGAGACGCCCTCGGGGATGAGCGATTTGAAATACCACCGGTAGCTGACTGTCAGCGCGCCCGCCGCAAGTGCCGACAGCAGTGCGAACACGAGCAGGTTGGTCGCCGCGCCCACTGGATCTTCGAACGTCACTCCCGACTGGAACACCACTGCTGTGTCGACCGTACTGACGCCAGCGAGGCTCATACGGCCACCTCCTCAAAAGCGGTTAGTGTCTCGCGACTCCCGATCACGTACAGTTTGTCGCCAGCCGAGAGGATTTGACTCCCGCGCGGGGCGACCTGCCACTGTTCGTGTTTGGCCGCCACAATCAGTACGTTGTAGCTGTCTCGGACCCCAACCTCGCCGATGGTGTGGCCGTCGAGCGGCCCGCCTGGTTTGACGGTCAGTTTTTCGAACCGAATCCCCGACCGCCGGAGCAGCGAGACCAGTTCGAACTCCCGGCGCGTCCCACGCGAGAGCACGACCACCTTCGTCTCGCTGGCTGCCAAGAGCGTCTTTGCCGCCGTGCGGTCGACGGCGACCGTGATCCGACCCTCCCCTCCTGTGGTCGTTGAGGCGGCGGGTGGTTTGGGTGGCTCCTCGCTATCGCCGCCGTCAGTAACCACTTCGGGTTTTGGTTCGTCGGTCGGCTTGTCGCCTGACCGCGCGGCGATTAACGTCCCCGTGACGGTGTCGGTCGGTGTGACGATCCGAACCGACTCGCCGCGAGTCATCCCGCTCGGCAGCAGTGCCGAAACCGAGACCGCACGCTTTCCTTTGTCGACGCGTTTGGAGGTGCTACCCATCGGCGGCGCCGCCGCAACGGTCGCGCGTGCGCGCTCATCAACTGTGACCGTGACATCTGCGAGATCCAACTCGGACTGCAGCCGGTCGACAAACCGGGTTTCGAGCTCGTCGACCGGAATATCCGCCGGAAACGTCCACGTTCCCTCTTTGATTTCGGTCCGAAGTTCGGGCGTCAGCGGCGGGTAGCCCTCGATGTCGCCGACTTCGCCGGAAACGGTGATCCGGACCTGGTTGCGGCCGCCGACGAGTTCGACCACATCGGTGT
This sequence comes from uncultured Haloferacaceae archaeon, assembly GCA_964581495.1. Classification (GTDB taxonomy): domain Archaea; phylum Halobacteriota; class Halobacteria; order Halobacteriales; family Haloferacaceae; genus Halohasta. The sequence goes on along the minus strand of CAZOOU010000154.1, from coordinate 1,131 downwards.
TGAGCGTTCGGTCTCGGAGGCTTCGCAACGAGAGCCGTCTGGGCGCGTTCGCGCCGAGTTTGTCGCCCTGCGAGTGGGCATACAGCGCGAGCATGAGCACGACGATAATTGCGGTCAGCATTGCGACCGCGTTCTCCGAGGCGTGGATATTCTCGTCGTTGAGTGCCATCAGCCCACCGTTGACGCCGGCAATCCCGAGCGCGAGCACAACGACACCAAGCCCGGGAATCGTGACGTTCGTGAAGTATTTGAACACAAAGCCGAGCGTGCCGGCGATTAGTGCAGGGATAATCCCCGTCAGCACGCCCAGATAGATGCCCAGTAGAATATCGAACGGAAGCGCCATTGTCTCGTGTTACAGGTCAACTTTCTTAAACAGTCGGGCTCGGCTCGCAGCGTCGACAGCGATTCCACGAGTATTAATAGCCTGCTGGATGACCTGAGAGCGATGGAGTGGACTCGCGAGTGGGTAACCGTCCGGGCGTCGATTCTCTTGACGTTCGGCGTCGCCATGCTCTCGATTATCGTCGGATTAGTCCATATCTCGACCGGCGGCGTCGACAGCCCGCTGGCCGAGTACGTTCCCGATATGGTTCGGCGGGCGGTCGGCTTTACCGGCACCCTCACCGGGTTTACCATGCTTGGGAGCGCCTACACCCTGAAAAAACGCTACCGGGTCGGCTGGTATGCAACGGCTATTTTGCTCCCGATCACCGTTATCCAGGGCCTACTGCAGGTCTCGCCGTTCGCACTACCGCTGGTCGTGTTGTCGGTGTTGACCGCACCCGCGCTCGTCTACAACCGCGACCGGTTCGACCGCACCTTTTCGCCGTCGCCAACGCAGCTTGCGGCGGGCGTCGCGCTCGTGACCGCCATCTCGTACGGCACCTTCGGCTCGTTCGCACTCCGCGATGAGTTCGAAGGAATCACGACGCTGACCGACGCCTTTTATTTCACCATCGTCACTGCCAGCACCGTCGGCTACGGCGACATTCACGCCGCGCCCGCCTCGGAGCTCGGCCAGCTGTTTGCGATTTCGGCACTCCTGATGAACGTCGCCGCCTTCGCGGTCGCCCTCGGTGTTCTGCTAACACCTGCCATCGAAGCCCAACTCTCGAAAGCACTCGGACG